>CAUUIU010000051.1:0-13091 GCA_963545025.1 uncultured Sphingopyxis sp.
GGCTGGTCGACATCCCGGCTCTGAACCTTTCCCCGGAAGCGGCAGGGGCGATCCGTCAGGGTCGCGTCTGGACCGGGGGTAGCACGGATGACGGGCTCTATTGGGGAAGGGACAGCGATATGCGTCCCGTTGCCCTGATCGAGGCTTTGGCGGGAACGCTGAAGGTTGTCCGCGGCTTCAATCTGTAACCAAGGATGTTCGAGGAAAAAAGACTATGTCGATTACCGCCGAGCGCAAAGCCGAAGTCATCAAGGACAATGCCCGGGCATCGGGTGATACCGGTTCGCCGGAAGTCCAGGTCGCGATCCTGACCGACCGCATCAACAACCTGACCGATCACTTCAAGGCGAACCACAAGGACAACCACAGCCGCCGCGGCCTTCTGATGATGGTCAACAAGCGCCGCAGCCTCCTCGACTATCTGAAGAAGAAGGACGAGGCCCGCTATTCGGCGCTGATCGCGAAGCTGGGTCTTCGCAAGTAAGAATTTCTGGCGGCCCCGGACTTCCGGGGCCGCTGTCATATTGGTCCCGCGCAAAGTGCCGGGCCACAGGGCCGCTCCCGCATCCGGCGGGACCGCCATTGGGGCAGACAGACGCCCCGCACCGTCCCGGGTCGGATTACCCGGAATCAGAGGCCCCGCCCGGCATAGGGCCCGGCGGGCGAAGGAAATCTCATGTTTGACGTGAAAAAAGTATCGATCGAGTGGGGCGGTGAAACGCTGACCCTCGAAACGGGCAAGGTTGCCCGTCAGGCCGATGGCGCGGTTGTCGCGACGCTCGGCGAAACGATGGTGTTGGCTGCGGTGACCGCTGCCAAGACGGTCAAGGAAGGGCAGGATTTCTTCCCGCTCACCGTCCACTATCAGGAGAAATATTCGGGCGCAGGCCGCATCCCCGGCGGCTTCTTCAAGCGCGAGCGCGGCGCGACCGAAAAGGAAACCCTGGTTTCGCGTTTGACCGATCGTCCGATCCGTCCGCTGTTCCCCGAAGGTTTCTACAATGAAATCAACGTCATTGCCCAGGTTCTGAGCTATGACGGCCACAACGAACCCGACATCCTCGCGATGGTCGCCGCCTCGGCTGCGCTCACCATTTCGGGCGTGCCCTTCATGGGCCCGATCGGCGCCGCACGCGTCGGCTACGTCGATGGCGAATATATCCTGAACCCGACCGATGCGCAGGTTGCCGAAGGCGACCTCGACCTCGTCGTCGCCGCGACCTACGACGCCGTGATGATGGTCGAATCCGAAGCCAATGAGCTGTCGGAAGAGATCATGCTCGGTGCCGTGCTGTTCGCGCACGACGCATGCAAGGACGTCGTCAAGGCGATCGTGAAGCTGGCCGAACAGGCTGCCAAGGATCCCTGGGACATGGCCGAACAGGCCGACCTGACCGCCGCCAAGGACAAGCTCAAGAAGCTGATCGGCAAGGACATCGCCGCCGCGTACAAGCTGACCGACAAATCGGCCCGCTCGAACGCGCTGAACGAAGCCCGCGCCGCCGCCAAGGCAGCCTTCGCCGACGCGACGCCGCAGGACCAGATGGCCGCCGGCAAGCTGATGAAGAAGCTCGAAGCCGAAATCGTTCGCGGCGCCATCCTCAAGGACGGCAAGCGCATCGACGGACGCACCACGACGCAGATTCGTCCGATCGTCGCCGAAACGCACTTCCTGCCCCGTGCACACGGCTCGGCGCTGTTCACGCGCGGCGAGACGCAGACGATCGCAACCTGCACCTTGGGCACCAAGGACAGCGAGCAGATGATCGACGGCCTCAACGGCCTCAGCTACTCGAACTTCATGCTGCACTATAACTTCCCGCCCTATTCGGTCGGCGAAGTCGGTCGTTTCGGGGCGCCTAGCCGTCGCGACATCGGCCATGGCAAGCTGGCATGGCGTGCGCTGCACGCAGTGCTGCCGACGAAGGACGAGTTCCCCTACACGATCCGCATCACCAGCGATATCACCGAGTCGAACGGCTCGTCGTCGATGGCATCGGTTTGCGGTGGCTCGCTGGCCATGATGGACGCGGGCGTTCCGCTGAAGCGTCCGGTTTCGGGCATCGCGATGGGCCTGATCCTCGAAGGCAAGGATTATGCGATCCTGTCGGACATCCTCGGCGACGAAGATCATCTCGGCGACATGGACTTCAAGGTGGCGGGCACCGCCAACGGCATCACCACCATGCAGATGGACATCAAGATCGCGGGCATCACGCGCGAGATCTTCGAAGCCGCTCTGAACCAGGCGAAGGAAGGCCGCGCGCACATCCTCGGCGAAATGGCGAAGGCGCTGGGCGAGGCCCGCACCGAGCTGTCGGCGCACGCGCCGCGCATCGAGACGATGCAGATCGACAAGTCGAAGATCCGCGACATCATCGGCACCGGCGGCAAGGTGATCCGCGAGATCGTCGCGACCACCGGCGCCAAGGTCGACATCGACGACGAAGGCCTGATCAAGATCTCGTCGAGCGACCTCGACCAGATCGAAGCGGCCCGCAAGTGGATTTCGGGCATCGTCGAGGAAGCCGAAGTCGGCAAGATCTACGACGGCAAGGTCGTCAACCTCGTCGATTTCGGTGCGTTCGTGAATTTCATGGGCGGCAAGGACGGTCTCGTCCACGTCAGCGAAATCGCCAACGAGCGCGTCGAGAAGGTTTCGGACGTTCTGGCCGAAGGTCAGGAAGTCAAGGTCAAGGTCCTCGAGATCGACCCGCGCGGCAAGGTTCGCCTGTCGATGCGCGTCGTGAACCAGGAAACCGGCGAAGAACTCGAAGACACCCGTCCGCCGCGCGAACCCCGCAGCGACCGTGGTCCGCGCCGTGACGGTGGTGACCGTGGTCCCCGCGGCGATGGCGGCGGCCGTGACCGCGGCCCGCGCCGTGATGGCGGTGGCGAACGTGGCCCGCGCCGCGAAGGCGGCGACCGTGGCCCGCGCCGCGAGCGCAGCGAAGGTCCGGAAGACCAGGGCCATGTGCCCGACTTCCTGAAGGACTAAGTCCTTTCGATATCGGATAAGAGAAGGGGCCGCGAAAGCGGCCCCTTTTTTGTTATGCTGATCGGGCCGGACCTAGCCGCGGCGCTCAAATCATATCGGGCAGCGCCTCGAACAGGTTCGTGCGCAATTTTACCAATTGCTCGCGCAGGCCCTGAAACTCCGCCGCGTCGAGTCCCATCATCCCGACCAACTCGTCGCGAAAGGCGAGCGCCTGCTCGCGAACGTGCCGGCCGCGGGGCGTCAGGCCGATGCGCACCTGTCTTTCGTCCACCGGATCTCGCTTTCGCGTCACATGCCCCATCGCTTCCAGCTTCTTCAGCAGCGGCGTGAGTGTGCTCGAGTCGAGAAACAACTGGTTGCCGAGGGCGCTGACGGTGCGGTCGTCCTCCTCATACAGCGCGACCAGAACGACATATTGCAGATAGGTCAGATCGAGTCGGTCGAGCGCGACCTTGTTCATCCTGTTGACCGCCAGATTCGTTGAATAGACCGCGAAACACAGAAAATCGTCGAGATTCGTCGTGTCGCTCGGGTCGGCAGGGGCGGGGGTCAGAGCCATGGTTCCTCCAAAGGCGACGCGATTGCCGCAGCTTAGATGTTCTCCAGATAGTTTCGATGCGATTTAATCGCAAGGGTTGACATCAGATTGTTTCCGTGAGATTAGATCGCATGCTATTTAATAGCATGCCACTAAATTATCAACCTTATCGAGGAGAGTTCCAATGACCCTATCGTCCGAAACTATCCGCCCCTTCCGCGTCGACATTCCCGAAGCCGACCTGATCGACCTGCGCCGGCGACTTGCGATGACGCGCCTGCCCGAGAAAGAGACCGTCGGCGATTTTTCGCAAGGCGTGCCGCTCAAGACGATCGAGCAGGTCCTGCGCTACTGGCAAACCGACTATGACTGGCGCAAGGCCGAGGCGCGGATCAACGCCGTGCCGAACTTCATCACCGAAATCGACGGCCTCGACATTCACTTCATCCATGTCCGTTCGAAGCATGAAAATGCGCTGCCGCTCATCGTGACGCACGGCTGGCCCGGCTCGGTGATCGAACAGCTAAAGCTGATCGGCCCGCTGACCGATCCGACCGCGCATGGCGGAAACGCATCGGACGCTTTCCACCTCGTGATCCCGTCGATGCCCGGCTTCGGCTTCTCCGGCAAGCCGACCACGACGGGCTGGGGCCCCGAGCGGATCGCGAGCGCTTGGGCTGTGCTGATGCGGCGCCTCGGCTACACCGATTATGTCGCACAGGGCGGCGATTGGGGCGCCGTTGTCACCGAAATGCTGGGTGTCCAGGCGCCGCCCGAATTGCGCGGCATTCACGTCAACATGCCGGGCGCCATCCCGGCGGAGGTCGACGCCGCGGCGTTCGCGGGCGGCCCGGTGCCCGAGGGGCTGTCCGACGAGGAGAAGCGCGGCTTTGGTCAGCTCGCGACCTTCTACCAGAATGTCTATTACGCCTTCTGGATGGGGACGCGGCCGCAAACCGCCGCAGCGTTCGCCGACTCGCCGATCGGCCTCGCGACCTTCCTGATCGACCACGACGCACGCAGCCTTGAGCTTATTGCACGGTCATTCGACGGGCAGGACGAGGGTCTGACACCCGACGATGTTCTCGACAACATCACCCTGTTCTGGCTGACCAACACGGGGGTTTCGGCGGCGCGCCTTTATTGGGAAAACAAGCTCGCCTTTTTCCGCCCCAAGGGTGTGAAGGTTCCGACCGCCGTGAGCATCTTCCCCGACGAACTCTACTACACGTCGCGGAACTGGGCGGAACAGGCTTTTCCCAACTTGATCCACTATAATGAGGTGGAAAAGGGCGGACATTTTGCCGCTTGGGAACAGCCCAAACTCTTCACCAAAGAGCTTCGCGTCGGTTTCCGTCCGCTGCGAAAATAGCCGGCGCCTGCGATCGGAAAAGAGAGGGGCTGCGAAAGCGGCCCCTTTTTTTGGCTACCGGAATCAGATCGGCGACCAGTCGCTACTCGCTTCTTCCTCGTCGCTGTCGTCGGCGCCCGGCTCGGGCTGCCCGACGGCCTCGAGCAATTTGTCGAGCACGGCTTCGATCCCCGCGCCGCTGGCACCTGAGAGGGCCATCACCGGATGGCCGCTTTCGGCTTCGAGTTCAGCCGACAGCGCAGCGATCAGCTCGTCGTCGAGCGTGTCCACCTTGTTGAGCGCGAGGACCACCTGCTTGTCGAGCAGGTCGGCGCCATAGGCTTCCAGCTCGTTGCGGACGATGCGATAGCTGGTCGCGACATCCTCGTCGTTCGCATCGACCAGATGCAGCAGCACGCGGCAGCGCTCGATATGGCCGAGGAAGCGGTCGCCGACCCCGGCGCCTTCGGCGGCGCCCTCGATCAGACCCGGAATGTCGGCGACGACAAATTCATTGCCCTTGTGGCTGACGACGCCGAGCTGCGGGCGCAGCGTGGTGAAGGCATAGGCGCCGACCTTGGCCTGCGCATTGCTCACCGCGTTGATGAAGGTCGACTTGCCCGCATTGGGCAGCCCGACGAGGCCCGCGTCGGCGAGCAGTTTCAGCCGCAGCCACACCCACATTTCCTCGCCCGGCCAGCCCGGTCCGTGCTGGCGCGGCGCGCGGTTGGTGCTCGTCTTGTAGCTGGCGTTGCCGCGTCCGCCGTCTCCGCCGCGTAGAAAGACGAGCTTCTCGCCTTCCTTGGTCAGGTCGGCGAGCAGGCTGCGCTCCTCGTCGTCGTCAAGGATCTGCGTGCCGATCGGCACCTGGATGACCAGGTCGGGTCCGCCGGCGCCGGTGCGGTCGCGCCCCGAACCGGGGGTGCCGCGCTTCGCCTTGAAATGCTGGGTGTAGCGGAAGTCGATCAGCGTGTTGAGACCGGCGACGGCCTCGAAGACCAGGTCGCCGCCCTTGCCGCCATTGCCGCCGTCGGGGCCGCCATATTCGACATATTTCTCGCGCCGGAAGCTGACGGCGCCGGGGCCGCCGTCACCGGACTTGATGAAAATCTTGGCTTGGTCGAGGAAATGCATGGGGAGCCTTCAGGGGCGGACAGGGGAAACGACAATCAACTTCCGATCATGTCGAGACGCCCGGCAAGCCTGTTTTGCTGCGGGGTTCGATGCGACCGGAATGATGGGATTGACGCGCCCTCTACCTCCTAAAAGGCAAAATTGCTAGCCCCTAGCATTGCGGCTTCCCGCCCTGTTCGGACCAGAAGGCGGCAATCCGGCCGGTGATCAGCTCGGTCGCCAGCAACCGCGCGGTGTCGCGCGGCAGTGCGAGCGCTTCGGCCATCGGTCCGCCGAGCTGGGCGTCGCCCATCGCCATCAGCACGAGCGCCAGCGTATCCTCGTGAAGCAGCCGCTTTTCGTGCGCGTCGGGGTTCATGCCGTCGATCAGCCGGTGGATCGCATCGATCACCGGGTCGAGCGCGCCTTCGTTGCCTGTGGCCGCCATCCACGTCGCGAGCGCGCCGGCGCCGCCGCTGTCGAACGCATCGAACGCGAGGTCGACGATCTCGCGGACATTGCGTTCGCCGGGCGGCGATTCGGCCATCTTGCCGGCGATCGTATCGCACACCGTATCGGCCAGATAGGCGGCCAGCGACTTTTGCAGCCCGGCCGCGCTTCCGAAATGATGCAGCAGATTGGCATGGGTGCGGTCGATCCGCGCCGCCACGGCCTTCAGCGTCACCGCCTGCGGGCCCATCTCGATCAGGATCACCCGCGCGGCCTCGAGCGCGGCCGAGCGGCTCTCCTCCGGGCTCAGGCGCTTCTTTGCTATTGACACCACTGTAAGTAACCCTTAACTTTTGCCCCATAGGCGTCCCCACGCCCGGTTTCCCTTTCCGACGGTGAGGAACATATGTCCAGCGTTTCGCTCTCCCCGACCCCCAAGGACCTGTCGATCACCCCGCGCGACATGCGCTTTGGCCGCGACGACAAGCAGGGCCGCTGGTGGCTGAACGGCGATCCGATCGCCTCGGCGTTCCACACGGCGCTGTCGGTGACCTTTCCGCGCGGCGAGGCGATGTTCATCGAAGCGGTGAAGGCACACCGCGACGGCGTCGACGAGAAGCTGGGGCGCGAAATCCGGGCCTTCACCCAGCAGGAAGTGATCCACAGCCGCGAGCATGTCGTGTTCAACAAGAAGGCGGCGGAGGCGGGTTACGACCTCAGCGAGCTCGAAGCCGATGTGAACCAGGTCCTCGACCTGATCAAAACCCGCCCGCAGATCGTCAACCTGATGGCGACGATCGCGCTCGAGCACTACACCGCGATGATGGCGGCGGTGATGCTGCGCGACGACAAGATGTACGCCGGCGCCGAACCCGAATGGGCGGCGCTTTGGAAATGGCACGCGATCGAGGAAATCGAGCACAAGGGCGTCGCCTACGATACCTGGCTGCACGCGACGAAGGACTGGAGCCGCTTTCGCCGCTGGCGCGCCAAATCGCTGATGATGATCCTCGTCACCTCGCGCTTCTGGCCGAAGCGGGTGAAGGGGATGAAGGCGCTGCTCAAGCAGGACGGCCTGACCGGCTGGCGCGTCACCGCGCGCATCTGGTGGTATCTGCTCGGCACACCCGGTATCCTGCGCCGCAGCTTCCTGCCCTGGCTCAGCTATTTCATTCCCGGCTTCCACCCGTGGAACCACGACGACCGCGCGCTGATCAAAAAATATGAGAGCGATTATGCCGCCGCGATCATGCCGGCGCATGCCTCGGCGCCGCGCGAGGAACTCGCCGCGGCCTGATATCCTTTCCTGCGAAGGCGGGTGCCCGGAGCCATTCTCTCTCCTGGCTCCCGGCCCTGCCTTCGCAGGATCAGTCTTCGGCGCCCAGCTGCGCCGGGGCGATGCGCCAACCCCAGAAGCAGAGGGCGAGCATCGCGAGATTCGAGACAAAATCGAGCATCATCCAGCGGTTCAGCACCGGCACGACAAACACGAAATAATAGTTGAACCAGAAAAAGGGCAAGAGCGCCGCAGCGTAGATCGCGAAGGTTCTTTTCGTCCATCGGCTGAACGCGATGAACAGCGCGCCCAGCACCGCTTGCGCCCCGAAACAGCCGATGAACAACGCGCTCGTTACGCTCAGATGCTGATATTCGGGTGTGATCGTGAGCCGCTCGACCATCTGCGGCGCGATGAGGCACCAGCCGCCAAGGATCAGGAAGGGAAGGGCGAGCAGGCGCTGCGGCCAGAGGGGCGTCAACATGCCGCAAGCTTAGCAGCGCACCTTTGGAACGCCAATCCAGCTGGACGCGCCGCGCGCGGTCCCATAGCATCGGCGCGGGGAGGGACCATGCAGCCTCAGATGACCGCCGCCGAAATCGCACAGGTCGAACTGCAACTGGCGGGGCGTTCGTCGCTGCTCGAATTCGGTTGCGGCGGCAGCACGTTGATCGCGGCGCGGCAGGTGCAAAAGATCGTCAGCGTCGACAGCGATCCCGAATGGCTGGCAAAGGTCGGCGAAAATCTGGCGCGCGCGGCGATCGACTTCACGCCCTTCCACGCCGACATCGGCCCGGTCGGCGAATGGGGTTATCCGGCCGATGAGAGCCGCATCCGGGATTGGCCGCGCTATCATACGCAAATCTGGCGGCATTTGGCGGGCAGTCCCGACGCGGTGCTGATCGACGGACGGTTTCGCGTCGCCTGCCTGCTCCAGTCGATCGTCCACTGCAAACCCGACTGCGTCTTCCTGTTCCATGATTTCCAGGACCGGCCACATTATCATGGCGTGCTGCGCCATGTGGATATGCTCGCGCGCATCGACACGCTCGCCGTGCTGCGCGCAAGGCAGCAGGTCGACGGCAAAGCTGTACTCCACGACCTGTTCGACCATTATCTGATCCCCGATTGACCGGCCGGGCGGGCTTGGGCACACCGCGCCCATGTTCACCATCGCCCCCGTCATCGAGACCGACCGCCTTCGCCTGCGCCCCGGCCGCCTTTCCGACAAGGATGTGCATATCGCCATGTGGGCCGACGAGCGCGTCACGCGCTTCATCGGCGGCGAACCGCGCGCGCCCGACGTCAGCTGGGGCAAGTTTCTGAGCTCGGCCGGGCTGTGGCCGGTAATGGGTTTCGGTTATTGGGTGTTCGCCGACAGGGCGAACGATGCGCTCGTCGGTATGGGCGGCCTATCCTATTTCGGCCGCGGCATAGCCGAGCTTGAGGGCGTGCCCGAGGCCGGGTGGGCGTTCGACGCCGACCATTGGGGCGCGGGCTATGCGACCGAGGCGATGCGCGCGGCGCTCCGCTGGGCGGACGCGAATCTGGACGCGAAGGAAGTACGCTGCATCATCGATCCCGGCAACGACGCGTCCGAACGCGTGTCGGCGAAGCTCGGCTTCCGCCGGATCGGCGACAGCGATGCGCTGGGGCATGTCGTCGCGATCTACAGCCGCCCGCGCGGCGGTTAGGCCGGCTCGACCACCAGCACCCCGCCGTCGGCGCCGACAACGCGGACCTTGGTGCCTTCGGCCACATCGGGTCCGCGCACCGGCCATTCGCCGTCGCCGACCTTGGCGCGGCCACGGCCGTCCTCGATCGCCTTGGTCACGGTCAGCACTTCTCCGATCAGGCGGCCGCCGCGCTGGTTGAGGTGCGGGTCGGTCGAGGTGATCGGGTTCGCCTTCAGCCAGCGGCGCGCGCCATAGAGCGCGATGAAGGACAGAACCGCGAAAATACCGAGCTGGAGCGGAATGCTGAGCGGCACGACCCAGGCGATGATGCCGGTGACCACCGCCGCGGCGCCGACCCAGATAAGGAAGAAGCCCGGTGCCACGATCTCGGCGGCGGCGAGCAGCACGCCGAGCGAGAGCCACGCCCAATGCGGTTCCATGTTGGTGAGCCAATCGGGCATGTCAGGCTCCCGCCTTGCGTTCAAAGGCATCCTTGGCGAGTTCGCCGATGCCGCCGAGCGTGCCGATCAGCTGCGTCGCCTCGACCGGGAACAGGATCGTCTTGCTGTTCGGGCTCGTCGCGAACTGGCTCACCGCCTCGACATATTTCTGCGCGATGAAGTAATTGATCGCCTGCGCATTGCCGCTCGCGATCGCGTCGGACACCATCTGCGTCGCCTTGGCTTCGGCCTCGGCTTCGCGCTCGCGCGCTTCGGCGTCGCGGAAGGCGGCTTCGCGGCGACCCTCGGCCTGCAATATCTGGCCCTGCTTCTCACCCTCGGCGCGCAGGATTTCGGACGCCCGCATGCCTTCGGCCTCGAGAATGTTGGCGCGCTTTTCGCGCTCGGCCTTCATCTGGCGCGCCATCGCGTTCGAAATGTCGGCGGGGGGGCGAATGTCCTTGATCTCGACGCGGGTGATCTTGACCCCCCACGGGGTGGTCGCATCGTCGACCACATGCAGCAGGCGGGTGTTGATCTCGTCGCGCTTCGACAGCGTTTCGTCGAGGTCCATCGAGCCCATCACGGTACGCAGGTTCGTGGTCGTCAGGTTCATGATCGCCAGATACAGGTCGCTGACCTCATAGGCGGCGCGCGCGGCGTCGAGCACCTGGAAGAAGACGACGCCGTCGACCGCGACCATCGCATTGTCCTTGGTGATGATTTCCTGACCCGGAATATCGAGCACCTGCTCCATCATGTTCACCTTGCGACCGACGCGGTCGAAGATCGGCATGATGAAGTTCAGCCCCGGCTGCGCGGTGTGCGTGTAGCGGCCGAAACGTTCGATCGTATAGGCATAGCCCTGCCGGACGGGCGTCAGCGCCCAGATCAGGAAGACAAGGGCCAGAACCACCAGCGCCAGCGCGAATTCCATCGATCATCCCCTCTCTGCAAAATAGACGTTTTGCAAACCCGCTTCCTTATTGCGGCAATGACGGGCTTGCGCCACACAAAAGCGCATGACGCCAAGTGACTATCCGCCGCGCTCCTTGCTCTATGTCCCGGGATCGAACGCCCGCGCGCTCGAAAAAGCGGCGGGTCTTGCCGCCGACCTGCTGATCATCGATCTCGAGGATGCCGTGCCTGCCGATCGCAAGGCCGACGCGCGCGACGCGATGCGGGCCGCGGTGCAGACGGGTTATCCCGGCAAGCGGGTCGCGGTGCGCGTCAATGCGACGGGGACGGCGGAGCAGGCGGCCGACATCGCCGCGCTGGTCGGCCTGCCGCTCGATGCCGTCGTGCTGCCGAAGGTCGATGCGCCCGCCGACCTCGATCCGCTGCGCAGCCTCGGCCGTCCGGTCTATGCGATGATCGAGACTCCCGTCGCCATTTACGCGGCGCGCGCCATCGCCGCCGATCCCGCCGTCGCGGCGCTGATTGCCGGACTCAACGACCTGGCGCACGAGCTGAAGCTGCCCGGTGGTATTGATCGCGGCGCGATGGGCCATGCGATCCAGGCGATCGTTCTGGCGGCGCGCGCGGGCGAAGTCTGGTGCTTCGACGGTGTCTATAACGCGATTGACGACGCGCCGGGTTTCGCCGCCGAGGCGGCCGAAGGGCGGCGGCTCGGCTTCGACGGCAAGACCCTGATCCACCCGTCGCAGGTCGATCCCTGCAACGCCGCCTTCGCTCCGTCGGAGCGCGAAATCGCGGCCGCCGAAGCGCTGGTCGCCGCATCAACCGGCGGGGCGCAGCGGCACGCCGGGCATATGATCGAGGATATGCACGTCGCCGCGGCACGCGCGCTGCTGGAACGGGCAGGGCGCTGATCTGCGGTGCCGTTCGTCGTTCGACGAACGCGCCTTGCCTGCCTGCGATGGACATGCCATGCGGCGCCCCCATGAAAAAGCTGAACTTCCGCGCCGCGATCGCCGCCGTCGCCATCGCCGCTTTCGCCGCCCCTATCGCCCATGCCAAGGCGGCCGACGCGCCGATCACCGAGGCCGACCTGGCGCAGCATATCAAGGTGCTGGCCAGCGACAGTTTCGAAGGGCGCGCCCCCGGCACGGAGGGCGAGGATCGCACGATCGCCTATGTCGTCGGCGAATGGGCAAAGGCAGGGCTGGAAGCCGTGCCGGGCAGCAGCACGCCCTGGCTACAGCCGGTGCCGCTCATCGAAAGCCAGTCCACCGGCGGAACCGCGAAGTTCAAGGTCAACGGCCGCGACTTCGCGCTGGAGGATGACGGAATCATCCTGACCGGCCGCGACGCGTCGGTGTCGCTGGCCGACGTCCCCGCCATCTTCGTCGGCTATGGCGTCGATGGCGCGGGCAAGGTGAATGCCGATGTGCGCGGCAAGCTGGCGATCATGCTGTTCGACAATGTGCCCTATGGCGACAAGCTGCCGCGCTATCGCGAACGGCGTCAGATGCTCGCCGATGCGGGCGCGAGCGCGGTGCTCGTCATCGCGTCCGACGCGCTGCCCTGGGCGCAACTGCGCGATTCGGTCGGCAGCAAGACGGTGCGGCTGTCGGGCGCCAAGACCGGCGCGCCGGTGACCGGTTTCCTGTCGCTCGAGGCCGCCGACGCGCTGTTGAAAAAGGCAGGGCAGGACGGTGGCGCCTTGCGCGAAGCGGCGAAATCGGCCGACTATCGCGGCGCCGCGTTGCCGGCGACCGCCAGCTTGTCGACTTCGACGACGATCCGGCCGTTCGCCAGCAACAACATCCTCGCCAAGCTGCCCGGCGCAAAGCCCGACGGCAAGGCGGTGCTGTTCCTCGGCCATTGGGACCATCTCGGCATCTGCGGCGCGGAGGGCGACGCCGACCGCATCTGTAACGGTGCGGTCGACAATGCGAGCGGCATTGCCGTGCTGATTGAGACCGCGAAGCGGCTGGGCAGCGGACCGCGGCCCGATCGCGACATTTATTTCCTCGCGACGACGGCGGAAGAAAAGGGCCTGCTCGGCGCGCATTATTTCGCCGATCATCCGGTGGTGCCGCTCGGCGCGATCACCGTCGCGCTCAACATCGACACCATCGCCATTTCGCCGCGCGGTACGCCGGTCGCGACGATTGGCCGCGGCAAGCCCGCTTACGACGCGGTGGTGCGCGAGGTTGCGACCAAGCTTGGCCGCAAGCTCGACGAGGATGGCGAGGCCGATGCCTTCATCCAGCGGCAGGACGGTTGGGCGCTCGGCTGTCTCTTATACACATCTCCGAGCCCACGAGACACTGAGCGATCTCG
>CAUUIU010000052.1:0-13007 GCA_963545025.1 uncultured Sphingopyxis sp.
ATGCCGCGATAGCTTTTGTACGTCCGTCCCTGGAACAGGAAGGTCTCGCCCGGTGCCTCGGCGGTCCCCGCCAGCATCGATCCAACCATCACGCTCGACGCGCCCGCGGCCAGCGCCTTGGCAATGTCGCCCGAGGTGCGCAGGCCACCGTCGGCGATCACCGGGACGCCCAGCTTCGATGCTGCTTCGACGCTGTCGAGGATCGCGGTGAGCTGCGGCACGCCGACGCCCGCGACGACGCGCGTGGTGCAGATCGAGCCCGGACCGATGCCGACCTTGACGCCGTCGGCGCCGGCGTCGATCAACGCCTTGGTCGCATCGCCGGTGGCGACATTGCCCGCGAGCACCTGCACGCGGTTCGACAATTTCTTGATGCGGGCGACGGTCTCACCAACGCCCTTGCTGTGGCCGTGCGCGGTGTCGACGACGATCAGATCGCATTCGGCATCGAGGAGCGCTTCGGCGCGTTCGACGCCGCTATCGCCGGTGTTGGTCGCCGCGGCAACGCGCAGGCGGCCGTTGCCGTCCTTGGTCGCATCGGGGAAATTGACGGCCTTTTCCATATCCTTGACGGTGATCAGCCCGATGCAGCGATAATCGTCATCGACGACGAGCAATTTTTCGATGCGGCGCTGGTGGAGCAATTTGCGCGCCTCGTCCTGCCCGACGCCGGGGCGCACGGTCGCAAGATTTTCGGCGGTCATCAACTCACGCACCGGCTGGCCGGGATTGTCGGCGAAGCGCACGTCACGGTTGGTCAGGATGCCGACAAGCTTGCCGCCCGTTTCGACCACCGGAATGCCCGAAATCTTGTGCTGGTCCATCAGCGCGGTGGCATAGGACAGCGGCGCGTCGGGGGTGATGGTGATCGGGTTGACGATCATGCCGCTTTCGAAGCGCTTGACCTGGCGCACCGCCGCGGCCTGTTCCTCGATCGTGAGGTTGCGGTGGAGCACGCCGATGCCGCCGATTTGCGCCATCAATATCGCCATGTCCGCCTCGGTCACCGTGTCCATCGCCGACGACAGGATCGGGATGTTGAGGCTGATTTCGCTGGTCAGCTGGGTCGACAGGTTCGCGTCCGACGGCAGGATGTCCGACGCGCCGGGCACCAGCAGAACATCGTCGAAGGTCAGGCCGGTGATGATTTCCATTGGGTGCCACTTTCTGTACGGGCGGCGCCTGTCCCCAATTTTTGGGGCGGCACACGCGATTCGTTTGGTGGCGGCCCATGTAACCAGTCGCGCGCAGGCGCGCCAGTGGGGGACGAACGAATATTTCGTACCGCCCCGCACCCATCGAAAACGAAGGTCAATTGGCCCGATGTAACCGGTTGCATTGCACCGGCCCCGCCGTTAGACCCGCTCGCTATAACATAAGGTCGGGAAGGATATACAGAATGAACGAGCCCCAGCAGACGCCCGCAACCGGGCGCTCGACCGCGATGGCCGCCTTTGCCGCGGTCACGGTGCTGTTCTTCGCCTGGGGCTTTATCACCTCGCTGATCGACCCGCTCGTGGCCGCCGTAAAGGGCATCTTCACGCTGAGCGATGCCGAGGCGAATCTGTCGGCTTCGGCCTTCTTCATCGCCTATGGCCTCATGTCCTTCCCCGCCGCGGCGCTGATCGCGCGTTTCCATTCGGTGCCGTCGATTTTGACCGCGCTGACGACCATGGTCGCAGGCTGTCTCGTGATGCTCGCCGCCGCCAACCTCGCGGTCTATCCGCTCGTGCTGGCCGGGCTGTTCATCCTCGCAAGCGGCATCACCATCCTGCAGGTCGCGGCGAATCCCCTCGCGGCGGCGCTCGGCGATCCCAAGCGCAGCCATTTCCGCCTGACTTTCAGCCAGACGTTCAACAGCTTCGGCACGTTCCTCGGCCCGCTGATCGGTTCGCACCTCTTCCTCGAAGGCGTGGAGGTGAAGGAAGGCACGGTCGTCACCGACGCCGTGCGCGCGCAGGCGCTGGCCGGGATCGACGCCGCCTATTTCTGGATCTGCGGGCTGATCATCGCGCTGCTGCTCTTCTTCTGGGTCAGCCGGCGCATCGTCAATGAGGCTGTAGCGCCCGCCCCCATTGGCGCACGCGCAAATATGGGCGAACTGATCCGCGAAGCCTTTTCGTCGCGCTGGGGCTTGCTCGGTGCCGCAGCCATCTTCCTCTATGTCGGCGCCGAGGTTGCAATTGGGACGCACATGGCGTTCTTCCTCAACAGCGATGCCGTCTGGGGCCAGTCCGATGCGCCCTTCGGCGTCCCGCTGCTCGGCTGGTTCATGGGCAGCGACGGCGTAGCCGGCGTCTCGCTTCAGGAAGCGGGCAAGGCGGTCGCCTTTTACTGGGGCGGCGCAATGGTCGGCCGCGCGATCGGTTCGGTGCTGCTTGCGCGCGTATCGGCGTCGAAGCTGCTCACGACCTTTACCGCGATCGCTGCGATCCTTTGCCTGTATGTCGCGCTGATCGGCGGGGTCAACGCGGGCTTCGTTGCGCTCGGCATCGGGCTGTTCAACTCGATCATGTTCCCGGTGATCTTCACGCTGACGCTCGAACGCTCGACCGCGCGCGCCGAGGCGACCTCGGGGCTGCTGTGCACCGCGATCGTCGGCGGGGCGGCCATACCCTATCTCGCCGGGCACCTTTCGGACGCGGTCGGCTACGGGATGGCGCTCGTGCTCCCCGCCGCCTGCTATGCAGCGCTGTGTGTCTTCGCTGTCGCTGCGGGCCGCACTCCTGCGCGCGCCGCTGCGGCCGGCGTCACGGTGCATTGATGCGCCGCGCGCTGGCGTTTCTGGCGGCGGCGACCGCCCTGACGGCGGTGCCCGCGCAGGCCCGCGACGACGTAACGCATAAAGTCTGTTCGCCGAACGAGCGGCTCTGCTTCGCGCTCACGACGGTGGGCGAAATCCCGACCTATAGCGTCACGCGAGACGGCAAGCCGGTGATCGCACCCTCGCGGCTCGGCTTCATGCTCCGCGGCGACGGCAAGTTCGAACATGCCACCGCGCTGCGCAAGGCGACCTATGCTGCGGCCGACCGCACATGGGAGCAGCCGTGGGGCGAGAACCGCCTCACGCGTGAGAATTACCGCGAAATGCGCGTGCCGATCGTCGAGCTGATCGGCGGCAAGCGCCGCATCGACCTGATCGCGCGCGTGTTCGACAGCGGGGTCGGCTTCCGCTTCGCCTTTCCCGACCAGGAGCGGCTGAAGGACGTCCGGATCGACGAGGAACTGACCGAGTTCAACATAGCCGGCGAGGCCGAAGCCTGGTGGATCACCGCGGGCGAGTGGAACCGCTACGAATATCTGTACAACCGCACCCCCGCCAACCAGGTCGGCACCGCGCACACGCCGATCACCTTCCGCCGCAAGGACGGGCTCCACATTGCGATCCACGAGGCGGCGCTGGTCGATTATGCCGCCTTCTGGCTGCAACGGATCGACGGCCAGCGCTTCCGCACCCGCCTGTCGAATGCGTCCGAAACCGCGAAGGTGCAGCGCACCGCGCCGTTCGAGACGCCTTGGCGGACGATCATCATCGGCGACGATGCCCCCGGCCTCTATGCCTCGGCCGACATCATCCTCAACCTCAACGAACCCAATAAGCTGGGTGATGTGAGCTGGGTCAAGCCGCTCAAATATATCGGCATCTGGTGGGCGATGCACCTCGACCAGTGGAGCTGGCACAGCGGGCCGAAGCATGGCGCGACGACCGAACATACGATCGACTATATCGACTTCGCCGCCAAGCACGGCTTCGACGCGGTGCTGGTCGAGGGCTGGAACACCGGCTGGGACGGCAACTGGATCGGCGACCATGGCCGCAACTTCAATTTTGCCCAGGCCTATCCCGATTTCGACATGGACAAGGTCGCGGCCCATGCGAAGGCAAAGGGCGTCGCGATCATGGGACATCATGAAACCGCGGGCAATTCGGGGCTCTATGCCGAGCAGCTCGATGCGGCGATGGACTATTATGCCAAGCATGGCGTGCCGTCGGTGAAGACCGGCTATGTCGCCGATGCGGGCGGCGTGCTGCGCAAGGGTGCGGCGGGCAGCGAGATCTGGGACTGGCACGACGGGCAATGGCAGTCGCGGCACCATCTGGAGGTTGTGCTGGCGGCGGCGAAGCGCCGCATTTCGATCAACGCGCACGAGCCGATCAAGGATACCGGGCTGCGCCGCACCTACCCGAACTGGGTGAGCCGCGAGGGCGCGCGGGGCATGGAATATCAGGCGTGGGGCGACCCGCCGAACCCACCCGAGCATGAAACCAACCTCGCCTTCACGCGCATGCTGTCGGGGCCGATGGATTTCACCCCCGGGATCGTCAGCCTGACCGGCAAGGGCGGGCGCGAGATACCGTCGACCTTGACGCGTCAGCTCGCGAATTTCGTCGTCATCTACAGCCCCGTGCAAATGGCGGCCGACCTGCCCGAGAATTACGACAAGCATCCGCAAGCCTTCGAGTTCATCAAGCGCGTACCCGCCGACTGGGAGCAGACGCGTGTGCTCGCGGGCGCGATCGGCGACTATGCGGTCTTCGCGCGCCAGCGGCGCGGCGGGCGGGACTGGTATGTCGGCGGCGTCAGCGACGAACAGGCGCGCGAAGTGACGCTCGACTTCGGCTTTCTGCCCGTCCGGAAAAAATACCGAGCGCAGATCTGGCGCGACGGTCCCGGCGGCGGCATCGGCGGCGATCGCTTTGCCATGACAGTCGAAACGAAAATGGTGACGGCCGCGACGAAATGGCCCATCCGCATGGAGGCGGGCGGCGGCTTTGCCATCGCGCTGACTCCGGTTCGCTGAACCGTCGCCCAGGAGAGATTATGGCCGGCCTGTCGATCCGCGATGCGCGCAAGAGTTTCGGCGATACCGAGGTTTTGAAAGGCGTGTCGATCGAGGTCGCCGACGGTGAATTCGCAGTGATCGTCGGGCCGTCGGGATGCGGCAAATCGACCCTGCTCCGCTCCGTGGCAGGGCTCGAGGAACTGACGGGCGGCAGCATCCATATCGGCGAACGCGACGTCACCGCGCTCCAACCATCCGAGCGCGGCATCGCGATGGTCTTCCAATCTTATGCGCTCTATCCGCATCTGACGGTGCGCGAGAATATGGCGTTCGGGCTGAAGATTGCGAAGGCCGAAAAGGCGGTGATCGACGAGGCGGTGCAGCGCGCCGCCGGAACCCTGAACATCGAGACATTGCTGGACCGCAAGCCGGCGGCGCTGTCGGGCGGGCAGCGGCAGCGCGTCGCGATCGGCCGCGCGATCGTGCGCCAGCCGCAGATCTTCCTGTTCGACGAACCGCTGTCGAACCTCGACGCGGACTTGCGCGTGCGCATGCGCTACGAATTTGCGAGCCTCCACCGCCAGCTCGGCACGACGACGCTTTATGTCACCCACGATCAGGTCGAGGCGATGACGCTGGCCGACCGGATCATCGTGCTGCGCGACGGCCGCATCGAGCAGGTGGGCAGTCCGCGCGAACTCTACGACCGCCCGGCCAACATCTTCGTCGCCCAGTTTCTGGGGACGCCGCGCATGAATATCCTGGCTGCTGTGGTCGCAGATGGGGGGCAGGCCGTGCTCGCCGACGGGCGTAGCATCGCCCTGCCCCCCCTTGCGACGCCACTCGCCGCGGGTACGCCGCTGTCGGTCGGCATCCGGCCCGAAGATATCACGATCGGCGCGGCGCCGGGCGCGCTGCCCTTCACGGCCGGCTTCATAGAGCGGCTTGGCGGGCTTGCCACGGTGCACCTGACCGCGCGCCAGGGTGACGAGCCGCTCGCGTGCCAGCTGCGCGATGACGGCAGCCTGACCGAGGGCGACACGGTGCCGGTTTCGCTGCCCGCCGACCGGCTGCACCTGTTCGGCGCCGACGGCCTGGCGATTGCGCGGGAACCGCGCAAATGACCTTGCAATTGGCTGGTGTAACCGGTTACTTTGTGAACGTTCCGCGCTCGGCGATCACCATATGAACGGAGTCGCATCAGCGGCCCGGCGCCATCGGACGAGGAGGGGGCTTCGGGCATGACGACATTGAGGGATGTGGCCCGCGAGGCGGGGGTTTCGGTCGCCACGGCTTCGCGCGCAATCAACGGCCACACCAATGTCACCGGGCCGACCCGCGACGCCGTCCTCGCCGCGGTCAAGAAACTCAACTTTGTTCCCCACAGCGGCGCGCGCAGCCTGACGCGGCGCAAGACCGACACCGTCGGCGTCATCCTGCCCGACCTGTTCGGCGAATTCTTCTCCGAAATCATCCGCGGCATCGACCTTGTCGCGCATGAATCGGGCATGCACTTGCTGCTCGGCAACATGCACGGCAGCACGCATGAGACCGCCGCCGCGATCGCCGCGATGCGCGGGCGCGTCGACGGGCTGCTCGTCATGCCGCCCGACGTGAAGCCCGAACTGCTCGCGGGCTATCTCGACCCCGCGCTGCCCACGGTGCTGCTCAACTATGACGCAGGCTCGCTCGACCTGCCTTTCGTCGCGGTCGACAATTATCGCGGCGCTTATGCGATGACGGCCGCATTGCTCGAACGCGGGGCGCGGCAGGTCATCCATATTGCAGGGCCCAAGTATAACCGCGACGCGCGCGACCGCCAGCGCGGCTTTGCCGATGCGATGGCCCAAATTGCCAAGGAACGCAGCCCGGTGATCCTGCCCGGCGATTTTTCGGAGGAAAGCGGCGAGGAAGCGGCGCGCCTGCTCGTGCAGGGCCAATTGCCTGCCGATGCGGTGTTCGCGTCGAACGACCAGATGGCGGTCGGGCTGATCGCCGAACTGGCGCGCGCTGGCGTGTCGGTGCCCGGCGACGTCATGGTCGCGGGCTTCGACGATATCCCGCTCGCGCGCCACCTGAGCCCCGGACTGACGACGATGCAGGTCAATATCGACCGGCTGGGGTCGACGGGCATGATGATGCTGCTCCGCCTGCTGCGCGGTGACACGCTCGGCGCGGCGAGCGCGACAATCCTGACCCCGAACCTGATCGCACGCGGAACCACCGGGGGCACGGATGTCGCGCGAGCGGCTGTCGCAGCGGGAGCCTTGCCGACATGACGGGGCCGGCGCGCCTTTGCCCATGGAGTTGACGCGCCGCCACCTGACGGGCGCGCTCGCGGCGCTGCCCCTCGCCTCGCTGCTCGGCGGGTGCGGCGCACGCGGCGAGGGCGCGCTGACTGTCTGGGCGATGGGCAATGAGGCGGCGAGCCTGCCCACGCTGCTGAAAGGCATCGACTGGCCGACGGGTGCGCCGCCGATCAGCGTCCAGCCGCTGCCATGGACCGCAGCGCACGAAAAGCTGCTGACGGGCTTTGCCGGGGATTCGCTGCCTGCTGTCGGCCAGGTCGGCAACAGCTGGATCGCCGAGCTGGCCGCCATCGGCGCGATCGCTCCCGTTCCCGCGCACGCACTCGCGCTGCTCGACGACCAGTTCGCCGCCGTCGTGGACACCAACCGCATCGCCGGCAAGACCTGGGGCATCCCCTGGTATGTCGACACGCGGCTGCAATATTATCGCAAGGACCTGTTCGCGCGCGCGGGCTATGCCGCGCCGCCGTCCGACTGGACCGGATGGAAGGCGGCGCTCCACAAGGTGAAGAAGCAGGCAGGCGACGGCAATTTTGCGCTGCTCTATCCGCTCAACGAATATGAGCAGCTGACGACGATTGCCTTGTCGGCGGGCGCCCGGATGCTGCGCGACGAGGGCGCGCGCGGCGCCTTTTCGGACCCGGAGTTCAAGGCCGCACTCGCCTTCTACAAATCGCTGTTCGACGAAGGCCTCGCGCCGCTCGTTTCATCGGCGCAAATCTCGAACGTCTGGGACGAATTTTCGAAGGGTTTCTTCAGCCTCTTCCTGTCGGGCCCATGGACGATCGGCGACATGAAAACCCGTCTCGCGCCCACCATGCAGGCCCATTGGGGAACCGCGGCAAACCCCGGCCCCGACGGCATCGGATCGGCCGCGCCGGGCGGATCGAGCCTCGTCGTCTTCGCCGGCGGCGCGCATGGCGATGCGGCGTGGGATCTGGTGTCACGGTTGATGGCGCCCGGCGCGCAGCTCGCGCTCCACAAGGCAACGGGCGATCTGCCCGCTCGCCGCTCGGTGTGGGGTGAGGCGGGGCTGGCCGGCGATCCCGCCGTCGCTCCTTTCGCCACCCAGCTCGATCACGCCACCGCGCTGCCCAAGGTGCCCGAATGGGAGCGCATCGTCACCGAGATGCAGATCGTCGCCGAGCGCATGGTGCGCGGACAATATAGCGTCGATCAGGCCGCGAAGGAGATCGACGCGCGCGCCGACCGCCTGCTCGAAAAACGGCGCTGGATGCTGGAGAAAGGCCGCGCGCTGTGAGCGCGCAGCGGCGAACCGTTCAGGGCGCGAGCGCGGCCGGCCGGGCGAGCGAAGCACGCGCGGGCTGGGCAATGTCGTCGCCCGCGCTTGCGGCGATTGTCCTGTTCTTCGTCCTGCCGGCGATCGCGTCACTGTTCCTGAGCTTCACCGATTTCGACATCTATGCGCTCGCCGACATCGGCAATCTGCGCTTCGTCGGCTTCCAGAATTACGAACGCCTGCTCGAAAACCCGTTGTTCTGGAAGGCGATGACGAACACCTTGCTGTTCGTCGGTATCGGCACGCCCTTCATCGTCACGCTGTCGCTGTTCGCGGCGATGCTGGTCAATTCGCGCTGGCTGAAATGGCGCCCGGTATGGCGCGTCGCGCTGTTCGCGCCTTATGTCACGACGCTTGTCGCGACCGCGGTCGTCTGGCGCTACCTGCTCCACACGCGCTACGGCCTGCTCAACTATCTCCTCTCGCTCGTTGGCATTGCGCCGATCGACTGGCTCGGAAGCCCGACAGCCTCCCTCCCCGCGATCCTGCTGTTCGTCGGATGGAAGACCTTCGGCTACAACATGATCATCTTCCTCGCGGCATTGCAGACGGTGCCGCGCGAACTCGACGAAGCTGCGCGCATCGATGGCGCCGGCTGGCTCACACGCCTCCGCCACGTCACCCTGCCCGCGATCGCCCCAACCGTGCTGCTCGTCTCGGTGCTGACCGTCGCCGGCATGTTCCAGCTGTTCGCCGAACCCTATGTGATGACGCAGGGCGGCCCTGCTCAATCGACCGTCACCATCCTCTATTTCATGTATGAGGAAGGGTTCAAATGGTGGAACCTGGGCTCGGGCGCGGCGGTCGCCTTCCTGCTCTTCCTCTGCATCCTTGGCGTTACGCTGGTACAGCTGCGGCTCGCGAAACGGAGCGGCGCGATATGACGCTGCGCCGCTGGTCCGTCACCCTGCTCGCCGCGCTCGTCGCGCTGATCGTCGTCACGCCTTTGTTGTGGATGGTGTCGGTCAGCTTCATGGCGCGCGGCGAAGCAGCGCAGTTCCCGCCGCCGCTGTGGCCCGCCAGCCCGACGCTCGAAAATTATCGTCTGCTGTTCGGCAGCTTCGGCATCGGGCGCTTTCTGCTCAACAGCATTTTGATCTCGACGCTCGCGACCGGCCTCGCGCTGATTTTCACCATCCCCGCTGGCTATGCCTTTGCCAAGCTGCGCTTCAAAGGGCGCGACGCGACCTTCCGCATGCTCGTCGCGGCGCTCGTCGTTCCGGGACAGATCGGCATGCTGCCCCTGTTTCTCGAGCTCAAGGCGATGGGGCTGGTCAACAGCTATGCCGGCGCGCTGGTGCCCTGGCTGGCGGGCATTTTCGGTATCTTCCTCGTCCGGCAATATTGCCTGTCGATCCCCGACGAGATGCTCGAAGCGGCGCGCATCGATGGCGCGAGCGAGGGGCAGATCCTCCGCCGCATCGTGCTGCCGATCCTGACCCCGATCATCGTCACGCTGGCGTTGTTCGTCTTCCTCGGAAGCTGGAACGACTTCATGTGGCCGCTGATCATCCTCGCCGACCAGAATCTCTACACGCTGCCCGTCGCGCTCGCCGCGAACGCGCGCCAGAATGTGCAGGATTATGAGATCATGATGGCCGGCGCGGTCGTCACCACCCTCCCCGTCCTCATCCTCTTCCTCGCGCTCCAGCGCTATTATCTGAGCGGGCTTCTGACCGGGAGCGTGAAGGGATGAGCCTTTCAATCAAGGAAAGCCGAATGACATATTGGACCGCGGCGCTGCTGGGCCTCGCCCTCGCCGCTTCCCCCGCGCTCGCAAGGACAAAAATGCCCGCCATGGTCGAGGGGCAGACGCCCCAGCAACCGGTTGCACCCGGCAATTATCCGTATCAGCTGTTCCTGCCCAAGGGCTATCTGACCGACAGCGCGAAACACTATCCGCTGCTGATCTTCCTTCACGGTTCGGGCGAGCGCGGCGGCGATGTCGCGAAGGTCAAGGTGCATGGGCCGCCGAAGATCGCCGACCGCGATCCCGCTTTCCCCTTTGTCACCGTTTCGCCGCTGCTCGGCACCGATCAGGACTGGGATATCGAAAAGCTCGATGCGCTCGTCGACCATGTTGCGAAAACGTACCGCGTCGATCCGGCACGCATCTACCTGACCGGCCTCAGCCGCGGCGGCCATGCGAGCTGGCGCTGGGCGATCGCCGAGCCGAAGCGCTTCGCGGCGATGGCGGCGATCGCGGGGCGCGGCAATCCCGGCGAGGCGTGCCGCCTGATGGACCTGCCCGTCTGGGCCTTCCACGGCGACCGCGACGATGTTGTCGTGCCCGAAGGCAGCTTCGCCATGGCGCGCGCGATCCGCGCCTGCGGCGGCCGCAAGGTCCGCCTGACCATCTATCCCGACCTTGGCCACAACGCCTGGGATCCCGCCTATGACGACCCGGCGCTCTACGCCTGGTTGCTTGAGCACACGCTCTCCTCCCCAACGATAACCAACAAGGACAAGAAATGACGCAGACTGTTTTCCCCGACGATTTCCTCTGGGGCGCGGCGACCGCCGCCTATCAGATCGAAGGATCGCCGCTCGCCGACGGCGCGGGGGCGAGCATCTGGCAGCGTTTCAGCCACGACCCGCGGCTGATGGCGGTGAAGGGCGACACGGGCGATGTCGCGTGCGACCATTATAACCGCATGCCCGCCGACGTCGCGCTGATGAAGGAACTGGGGCTGAAAGCCTATCGCTTCAGCGTCAACTGGGGCCGCGTGCTGCCCGAGGGCATTGGCCGCGTGAACGAGCCCGGTCTCGATTTCTACGAACGGCTGGTCGACGAGCTGCTCAAGCACGACATCGAACCGCTGCTGACGCTGCACCATTGGGACCTGCCCGCCGCGCTCGACGACAAGGGCGGCTGGCTCAACCGCGATATCGCGGCGTGGTTCGCGGACTATGGCTCGGTGATGTACCGCCGCCTCGACGGCCGCGTGAAGAAATGGGTGACGCTCAACGAGCCCTGGGTGATCACCGACGGCGGTTATCTGCACGGCGCGCTTGCTCCCGGCCATCGCAACCTGTTCGAAACCCCCATCGCCAGCCACAATCTGATGCGCGCGCACGGCGCGGCGGTCGAGGCCTATCGCAGCGAGGGGGCGCACGAAATCGGCCTCGTCGTCAACATCGAACCCAAATATCCGGCGAGCGACAGCCCCGAAGACGTCGCCGCGACGGCGCGCGCGCATGCCTATATGAACCGCCAGTATCTCGATCCGGCGCTCAAGGGATCTTACCCCGAAGAACTCGCCGAAGTGTTCGGCGAAGCCTGGCCGCAATGGCCCGCCGAGGACCTGAAGGCCATCTGCCAGCCGGTCGATTTCATCGGCATCAACTATTACACCCGCAACGTCGTCAAGGCCGATCCCAACCAGTGGCCGGTCGGCGCGTCGCCGGTGAAACAGATCGCGACGCACACGACGACCGACTGGGAAGTCTATCCGCCTGCGCTGACCGACATGCTCGTCTGGTTCCGCGACACCTATGGCGACATCCCGGTCTATATCACCGAAAATGGCGCGGCTTTCTACGATCCGCCGACAGCCGGCCCCGACGGCATCGACGATCCGCTTCGCTGCGATTATCTGCGCACCCACATCGCGGCGATCGGCGATGCGATCAAGAAAGGTGTTGATGTGCGCGGCTATATGGCCTGGTCGCTGCTCGACAATCTCGAATGGTCGCTCGGCTATTCGAAGCGCTTCGGCATCGTCCATGTCGATTATGAAACGCAGGTCCGAACACCCAAGCGCAGCGCGCGTTTCTACAGCAATGTCATTGCCACCAATGGCGGAAATCTCGGATGATCCGCTGGCTGCTGATCCTCGTCGCGGCGCTGCTGGTGCAGCCCGCGGCGGCGAAGGACCGCGCCGACCGCTATAGCGCGATGACCTATAACGTCCGCCTCGACATCGCGTCGGACGGCGACAATGCGTGGCCGCACCGGCGGAGCGCGCTGACCAGCCTCGTCGCTTATTATGCGCCCGACCTTGTCGGGATGCAGGAAGTGCTGCTCCATCAGAAGCAGGCGGTTGAAACCGACCTTCCCGGCTACAGCTTCGTCGGCGTCGCGCGCGACGACGGCAAGGACAAGGGCGAATTTTCGCCGCTGGGCTTTCGCCGCGACCGCTTCGTGCTCGTCGGATCGGGCACTTTCTGGCTGTCGCCGACGCCGCAGGTTCCGGGCAAGGGCTGGGACGCCGCCTATCCGCGCGTCGCCAGCTGGGCGCGGCTGAAGGACAAGGCTTCGCTACGTATGCTGCTGGTCGTGAACACCCATTTCGATCATGTTGGAACCACAGCGCGCCTCGAAAGCGCGCGGCAAATCCGCCGCTGGATCACCGATCAGCGGAAAAAGGGGGAGACGGTGGTGCTGATGGGCGATTTCAACAGTCCGGCGGACAGCCCGGCGCATGGCGCGATCACCGACGCGGCGCCCGATCGGATTGCGCTGCACGATACGCTGGAAATCAGCCGCACCCCGCATTTCGGACCGCTTGGCACCTTTACCGGCTTCAAGATCGCGCAGAATGAGCCGAGCCCGATCGACCATATTTCTGTCTCTTATACACATCTGACGCTGCCGACGAAGCTAGAAGTGT
>CAUUIU010000053.1:0-12962 GCA_963545025.1 uncultured Sphingopyxis sp.
CAATTGGTCCGCGCTTGCCTATCTGCGCGGGACATGACCGATATCTCCCGACTGCCCGATCGTGCTGCCGACCGCAGCGATGGCCGCACTTCGGGCCTGCGCTTCCTCGACGATCGGGGCACGCTCGCGATCGTCCTCGACGTCACCGGCCTCGCCGCCGAGGATCGAGCGCCGCTCGAAGACAAGCTCCGCGCCGCACTGCTCACCGAAGACGGCGTCAACGAAGTGCGCGTCGCGATGACCGCCGAGCGCAAGGCCCAGACGATCATCGCGGTCGGCAGCGGCAAGGGCGGCGTCGGCAAATCGACGCTCGCCGCCAATCTGGCGGTCGCGCTGCATTGCCGCGGACTGAAGGTCGGGCTGGTCGATGCCGACATCTACGGCCCGTCGCAGCCGCGCCTGATGGACAGCGAAGGCGTGAAGCCCGAATCGCGCGGGTCGAAACTGGTCCCGGTTCCCAACGCCTATGGCGTGCCGATGCTGTCGACCGGACAGATCGCCGCGCCCGGACAGGCGATCGCGTGGCGCGGCCCGATGGCGGGCAAGGCGCTCGAACAGCTGGTCGACGCCAGTTGGGGCGATATCGACACGCTGATCGTCGACCTGCCGCCCGGCACTGGCGACGTCCAGCTGACGATGATCCAGCGCCACAAGCCCGCGGGCGCGGTGATCGTCTCGACCCCGCAGGATCTGGCGCTGATGGACGCAACGCGCGCGGTGAGCCTGTTCGAACAGGCCGAGGTGCCGATTATCGGGCTGGTCGAGAATATGGCGGGCTATGCCTGCCCGCATTGCGGCGAGGTCAGCGACCCGTTCGGCAGCGGCGGTGCCGAAGCCGCCGCGAAGGTGATGGGACTCGATTTTCTCGGCCGCGTGCCGTTGTCGATGGGCATCCGCCTCGCCAGCGACGGCGGCGTGCCGCCCGCGGCCGGAACCGACCCGACGGGCGAACCGTTCCACGCCATAGCGGCGAAGGTCGCCGACTGGCTCACGGCCCGCAAGCGCTAGTCCAGACAGGGGAAATAGCATGGCGATCAACGACGAAGGCGAAATCCGCGACCTGCTCGGGCAAAAACGCCGCATCGCGGTGGTTGGCGCCTCGCCGAACCCCGCGCGCCCGTCGAACGGCGTCCTCGCCTTCCTGGTGAATCAGGGTCATGACGTGATCGCGGTCAATCCCGGCCACGCCGGCAAGACGATCCACGGCGCCCCCGTCGTCGCGACGCTCGCCGATGTCGAGCCACCCGCCGAACTCGTCGACATCTTCCGCAACAGCGCGGATGCCGGCGGCGCGGTCGACGAGGCGATCGTCCATGGCGCAAAAGCCGTGTGGCTGCAGATCGGCGTGATCGACGACGCCGCGGCGCAGCGTGCGGTCGCGGCGGGGCTGATCGTCGTCATGGACCGTTGCCCCAAAATCGAGGTTCCTCGGCTCGGGCTGCTCCGGTGAGGGCCGCGCTCGGCCTCCTCGCCGCGACGACGCTCGCGGGCTGCGCCACAGCGCCCGCGCCGTCGAACCCGCAAGACGCCTTCTTTGCCGCACTTGCGGCGCACTGCGGTCAGGCCTTCGCCGGAAAGATCGAAACGAATCAGGCCGCCGACGCCGACATGCAGGGCAAGGCGATGGTCATACATGTCCGCAGCTGTACGCCGGACCGCATCGAAATCCCCTTCCATATCGAGGGGCTCGGCCTCGATGGCGGCTGGGACCGTTCGCGCACCTGGATCATCAGCAAGACCGCGACGGGCCTGCGCCTCAAGCACGACCATCGCCATGCCGACGGCAGCAAGGACGCGGTCACGATGTACGGCGGCGATACCGCAAATGCGGGCACCGCGACCCGGCAGGAGTTTCCCGTCGACGCCGGATCGATCGCGATGTTTCAGGCAACCGGCCGCGGCGTATCGGTCACCAACATCTGGGCGGTCGAGACGACCGACACAGGCTTTGCCTATGAACTGCGCCGCGAGGGCCGCCATTTCCGCGTCGCTTTCGACTATGGCCGACCCGTCGCGCCGCCGCCCGCGCCCTGGGGCTGGTAGGCTTGCATCGCGGCCCGGCCATGTTACTTCGTAACATCAAAGATGCCGGGAGAATGACGATGCGTTACAAGGCTTTCCTGTTGCTGCCCCTGTCGGCGCTTGCCGCCTGCGGCGACAAGGCGCCCGATCCGCGCGGGGTCGGCCATGACGAGACTTTGCTATCGGTATCGGCGACGGGCCGCTCCGAAACCCGCCCCGACGAGGCGCGCTTCACCGCCGGCGTCAGCACGATCGCCGCATCGGCCGCCGATGCGACGCAGCGCAACAATGAAACGATGGCCAAGGTCACCGAGGCGCTGAAAGCCTTTGGCGTCGCCGCCAAGGATCTCCAGACGCGCCAACTGACCGTCAACCGGATCGACTGGGGCGCGAACAAGGGCAAATATGAAGCGGTGAACCAGGTCGAGGTGCGGATGCGCGCGGTCGACAAGGCAGGCGACGCCGTCGCCGCGACGACGCAGGCCGGCGCCAATGTCCTGTCGGGCCCGACGTTGCGCGTCTCGGATCAGGAGGCGGCGACCAAATCGGCCTATGCCGCCGCCTATCGCGCAGCGCGTGCGCGGGCCGAGGCTTATGCCGGCGCCGCGGGGCTCAAGATCGACCGGGTGCTGACGATCCGCGACGGCGGCGACAGCGGCCCGCCGATGCCCTACGCCGACGGGATGGCCTATGAGGCCGCGGCGCAAACGGCCAACGCTGCGCCGCCGTTCAATCCCGGCGTCAGCGAATCGCAGGTATCGGTGCGCGTCGATTTCGCGCTGTCCGAATAATCATTTCCTTTGCGCCGATTCGCGCCGCTGACTATCAGCGGCGACGATGAGCGGGATCCGCGACACTGTGGGGAAAGACAAAAGGCGCCTGCCGCATGTCAGCCGGCGCTCTCTCCTCGTCGGCGCGACCGCCGCGGGCGGACTCGCGGTCGCCTGGACGCTCTGGCCGCGCGACTACCGCCCCAACCTGACCGCCGCCCCCGACGAACATATCTTCAATGCGTTCCTCAAGATCGGCGACGACGGCCACATCAGCACCATCGTCCCGCAATGCGAAATGGGCCAGGGCATCACGACGCTGCTGCCCCAGATCATGGCCGACGAACTCGGCGCCGACTGGCGCACGATCGCAGTCGAAACGGCGCCGATCAGCCCGCTTTACACCAACACCCTGCTTGTCGACGAGGATAGCGCGGTCTTTACCCCGCGCAGCGGCGTGCCCGATTTCGTCGCCGACGTGCGCAGCTGGGCACGTCGCGAATGGGCAGTGCGCCATGCGGTGATGCTGACCGCCAATTCCTCGTCGGTGCGCATGTTCGAGGGACCATGCCGCGAAGCCGCGGCGCAGGCGCGTGCACTGTTGATGATGGCGGCGGCGCGGCGCTGGGATGTCGACTGGGAAAGCTGCGACACGCAGGACGGCTTCGTCATTCACGGCAAGAAGAGGCTTCGTTTCGCCGAAGTAGCGGCGGCGGCCGCCCTGCTGGAACCTCCCGCCGAACCGGTGTTCCGCGCGAGCAGCGCCGACCCGCTCTACGGCAAGGATCTGATCCGGCTCGACCTGCCCGCAAAGATCGACGGATCGGCAAATTATGCCGGCGACATTCGTCTGCCCGACATGGTGTTCGCGGCGATCCGCCAAGGACCGCTCGGCGCGACCACGCTGAAAAGCATCGATCGCAAGCAGGGCATGGCCTCCCCCGGCCTGCTCCACGTCGTCACGCATGAGCGCTGGGTCGCGACGGTCGCGCGCAACTGGTGGGCCGCGAACCGCGCGCTCGACCGCTTCGCGCCGCGCTTCGAAACCGCCGGAACGCCGATCTCGAGCGACCGTATCGACAAGCAGCTGAAAACGGCGCTGAAGGCCGAGGGCTATCGCATCGTCAGCACCGGCGACGTCGCGGGGGCGATGGAGGGTCGCCGCCGCGTGTCGGCCGAATATCTCGTTGCGCCGGCGCTGCACGCCCCGATCGAAACACGTACAGCCACAGCCGCGCCCGATCAGGGCGGGCTGCGCATCTGGGTCGCGACGCAGGCACCCGCGCAGTGCCGCGGCGCAATCGCGCGCGCGGTGGGCCTCGCCGAAAGCGCGGTCACACTGTTCCCGATGATGGCGGGCGGATCGTTCGACGCCTGCCTCGACCACAGCGTCGCTGTGCAAGCAGCGATTATCGCACGCGAGATCAATCGCCCGGTCCAGCTTGCCTGGTCGCGCGCCGAAGAGATCATGCGCGTGCCGCCCCGCGCCCCGGCGCGCGCCAAAATGACCGCGACGCTCAACGCCGCAGGGGGCATCGACGCACTGGTGAGCCGCATCGCGGTGTCGCCCACCAATCACGAGTTTCGCGACCGATTGTTCGACAACACGCCTGCCGATATCGCCCAGCGCGCCGCTGCGGGAAAATCCGATGCCGCCGCTGTCGAAGGGGCGGGCGGCCCCTATGCTATCCCGCATAGCGCGGTCGACCATTGCCCCGCCGACATCGGTCTGCCCACTGCGCGCTGGCGCGGCAATGCCGACAGTTACACCGCCTTTTTCACCGAGTGCTTCGTCGATGAACTGGCGACGCGCGCGGGATCGGACGCGCTGTCCTATCGCATGGCGATGCTCGGCGATGCGCCGCTGCTCGCGCGCTGCCTGCTGACCGCGACCAGCCTCGGCGGCTGGGAAGGCGGGCTGTCGGGGACCGCGCAGGGGCTCGCCTGCCATTCGATGCGCGGCAGCCATATCGCGCTGATGGCGGCGGCACGGCAAAGCGAGCGCGGATTGCAGGTCGAGCAGCTTATCGCGGTCGTCGACGCCGGCCGCCTCGTCAATCCGGCGGTCGCTCGGCAGCAGGTCGAGGGCGGACTGATCTTCGGCCTCGCCGCGGCGGTCGGCGCGACGACCGACTATGAAAACGGCCTCGCGACCGCACGCAAGCTCGGCCAGCTCGGGCTACCCCGCCTCGCGCAGAGCCCCAAAATATTGGTCGAGTTCGTCGAGAGCGACCGCGAACCCGGCGGGCTCGGCGAGATCGGCGTGCCCGTCGTTGCTCCCGCCATCGCCAATGCGATGTTCGCCGCTACCGGTCGGCGCATCCGCCGTATTCCCCTGTCGGCGCAGCCGACATGACCGAAACGCCCGGCGCAGCAGCTATGACGCAACCTCTCGACCATCCGGCAGTTTCTGCGCCGCGCGTCGGGCTGCTCCTCGTCAACCTCGGCACCCCCGACGCGCCCGATGCGCCGTCGGTGCGGCGCTACCTCGCCGAATTCCTGTCCGATCGCCGCGTCGTCGAGATTCCGCAACTATTGTGGCAGCCGATCCTGCGCGGGATCATCCTGACCACCCGCCCGAAAAAATCGGCGCATGCCTATTCGCAGGTCTGGACTGACGCGGGATCGCCGCTCGCCGCCATTACCCGCGCCCAGGCCGCGGCATTGCAGGATGCCATGGGGAACGACGTGCTGGTGGCGCATGCGATGCGCTACGGCCAGCCGGCGATCGGTCCCGCGATCGACGCGCTGATGGCGGCCGGGGCGCGCCGCATCCTCGTCGCGCCGCTCTATCCGCAATATTGCGCGGCGACGACAGCGACGGTCGTCGATGCCGTCGGCGCACATCTGGCAAAGCTGCGCTGGCAACCGGCGCTCCGTTTTCTGCCGCCCTATCATGACGATCCGGCCTATGTCGGCGCGCTTCGGACATCGGTCGAGGCGGGGTTGGCTACGCTCGATTTCGTGCCCGACATCTTGCTGGCGAGCTTTCACGGCATGCCCGAACGCACATTGCATCTCGGCGACCCCTATCATTGCCAATGCCGCAAGACCGCGCGGCTGCTCTCCGAAGCGATGGGACGCTCTGTAGAGGTCGCATTCCAGTCGCGTTTCGGCCGCGCCAAGTGGCTCGAACCCGCGACCGATGCGACGCTGGCGCGGCTTGGCCGCGAAGGCAAAAAAGTCGCGATCTTCGCCCCAGGGTTCGCCGCCGACTGCCTTGAAACGCTCGAAGAACTGGCGATCCGGGGGAAAGAGCAGTTCGAGGGCGCAGGCGGCAAATATTTCTCCTATCTCCGCTGCCTCAACGACAGCGCGCCGGGTATTGCGATGCTCGAAAGCTTGATGCGCCGCGAACTTGCCGGCTGGCTTTGATTTCCGGCGCTTACTTCCTGTTTAGGTCCTTGTTCTAGGCTCGCTCCGATATGGCGCCCGAACGGGTTTGGGCGCCCGAGTCTGGAGATTGGTCATGGGCGAACTCGAAACGGCAGCATTGCGGCTGGCGCTGTTCGCCCTCGCCTTTGTCGCTGCGGTGCTGGGCATCTGGTGGTTCCGACGCCAGCGCAGCGAACCTGCGGTTCCCAAGGGTCCACGCCTCGCCGGAGAAAGCCGCCTCCCCCGCCTGTCGCGGAAACCGCGCGAGATCGAGGAAGAAGTCGAGATCGCCCCGTCGCGGCTGGCCCGCGTCAGCCGCAAGACAGAGCCCGACTGGCTGAACGAACCCGATCCCTATGTCGAGGAATCCGAAGCCGAAGCCGTTGCTGGCGAACCGGCGGAGAACATCGAGTCCGCGGCGGTCGAGCCCGCTCCCACGGTTGAGGAAATGCTCGAATCGGCCGCAACCGAGGTCGAGGAGCAGGCGCATCGCATCGAAGATCCGGTCGAGGACGATCCTCAAACAACCGCGCCGTACGAAAGCGCCGAGCCGCAACGCGCCGAGGCCGCAATCGTCCGCCTCGTTCCGCAAATTCCGCTCCGCGACGCGATCCTGACCCGCAGTCTGCTCGGCGGTCGCCCGCGCCTGCCTCAAGGCATGGAATGGCCGCACGTCGACGGCCGACCGGGCGATTTCCTCGCGCAGGTAAGCTGCGCCGACCTGCCCGCCGACCTGTGGGATGGCCTGGGTCCGCGGCAGGGCTGGCTCGCCTTTTTCGCCAATCCCGACAGCGGCGCGCCGCTGGTCATCCACCTGACCGAAGATGGCCCGCCGCGCGATCCGCCGCGCGAGGCCGGTCCCGCTTATTTCGGCCCGCAGGGCGGCTTGCGCTTCGGCGAGCTCGCCTCGCTAACGATCCAGGCCTTCCCCGAATGGCCGGTCGACCTTGTCGTCGTTCGCCCGGGCGAGGACGATCCGCGCGACAACGCCGATCCCGATGGTCCGGCGCGCGACCTGTACGAGCAGGGCTATGACATCGCCGACCCCGCCTTCCATCCGTTCGACTGGGACTCGATGCTGGCGATGGCGCAGATATTGGAACGCCGGCTCGAGCGGCTGCCCGAAGTCCCCGGCGACCATGGGACCGACTGCAACGCCGACGTGCGTGAGCGCGCGAAGGAGATCATCACGATCATCCGCGACAGCGCAGGCCGCATGGAGTTTTCGGCAACCGACGCGACCGCGGTTATGTCCGCGCTCCACGCGATCAACTGGACCAAGACGCTCTATAGCGCCGATCCCGAATCGGGCGAGGAGCGCGTCGATACGCTGACGCTGCCGCTGACCCGGCACCATCCCGACGCCAGCCTGTGGGTGCATGACTATCAGGCGGTGCTGTTCGACCATGCAAAGCACGCCTGGTGCCAGAACCCCAATCGCCTGTCGGCTCCCGCACGCGCCTTTTACGAACCGCTGTGGCAGGAGATGGCGGCGCGCGAGATGGCAGGAATGGGCCATGTCCCCTTCCACTACATCCACGACTTCGACGAGGAGCGCGACGTCGTGCTGATCGAGCTGCCCACCAGCGGGCTGATGAGCCGCATCGTCGGCGACGCGCATCATCTGGTGCTGACGATGCGCAAGGCCGATCTGGCCGCAGGCGATTTTTCGAAGCCGCGCGTGCACATAAGCAATTGAACCGCCGCGCCGACTATTTCCCTGAATAGCTTTGTGATTGACGTTCCGGTCAACTTGCTACGCGCCGCCGCCCCCCCTAATCAGGTCCAAACAGACTCTGTGGGAGAGCATATTATATGGCACGCGTAGCAATCGTCACCGGCGGCAGCCGCGGGATCGGGGAGGCAATCAGCCTCAAGCTTCAGGAAGAGGGCGTGACCGTCGTCGCCAATTATTGCGGCAATGACGAACGAGCGCGCGAATTTACCGAGCGCACCGGCATCGCCGCGATGAAATGGGACGTCGGCGACCATCTGGCTTGCGTCGACGGCTGCATCGCCGTCACCGAGAAATATGGCCCGGTCGACATCGTCGTCAACAATGCCGGCATCACCCGCGACGGCACGTTGTCGCGCATGAGCTATGCCGATTGGGACGATGTGATGCGCGTCAATCTCGGCGGCTGCTTCAACATGGCGAAGGCCTGTTTCCCCGGCATGGTCGAGCGAGGCTGGGGCCGCATCGTCAATATCGGCTCGATCAACGGCCAGGCCGGCCAATATGGTCAGGTCAATTATGCCGCCGCCAAATCGGGCATCCACGGCTTCACCAAGGCGCTGGCGCAGGAAGGCGCAAAGAAGGGCGTGACGGTCAACGCGATCGCGCCGGGTTACATCGACACCGACATGGTCGCTGCGGTCCCCGCGCCGGTGCTCGAAAAGATCGTCGCGAAGATTCCGGTCGGCCGTTTGGGACAGGCGGACGAGATTGCGCGCGGCGTCGCCTTCCTGTGCAGCGAGGATGCGGGGTTCGTGACCGGGTCGACGATGAGCATCAACGGCGGGCAGCATATGTACTGACGGGCCAAGGGCGCTAACGATGGCGTTCGCGTCAGCGAACGGCGAGCTGGCAACCGGTGGCGAAGCCACGGCCCGGCACGGCCAGCGGGGCGGCGATCCCAAAGATCGCCGAACCCGTATGTCGGCAAGCGACGGCTTTGCCGTCGCGAATCAACACGCTACACCCCTCCCATGACCGAATCCGCGCTCACCGCCGTCCAGCACGACCTCTCCCGCGCCTATGCCGGCGGCGCCCCCGGCGTCCTTGTCTCGGGCCTCGTCTGGCTGATTGCCGGCGCGATATGGCAGACGCATGGCACGATGGCCGCCTTCGCCGCACTGTTCTTCGGCGGCATGGCGATTCATCCCCTCGGCGTCCTCATCGAACGCACGGCGTTCAAGGCGCCCAAGGCCACCATCGGCAAGCCGCTCGAAACGCTGGCGATCGAAGCGACGATCCCGCTTTTCGTCGGCATCCTGATCGCCTGGGTGCTGCTCGTGCGCGCGCCCGATCTCGCGATTCCTGTCTTCGCGGCGATCGTCGGCGCGCGCTATTTCCTCTTTCGCACCATGTATGGCGATATCGCCTATTGGGTGCTCGGCGGCGCGATCCTGCTGGTTGCCGCGCTGTCGTTGTTCGGAATCGGCCTGCCGCTCAACCTCGGCTTCCTCGTCGGCATTATCGAACTGGCGGCAGCGGCATGGATTCTGCGGCGATGGCGCGGGCGCCGTTGAGACAGCCCCTGCATCCGCCGGTCAAACGATCGGTCACCATCGCTGGCCATCCGACATCGATCAGCCTCGAACCCATGTTCTGGGACGCGCTGGAGGCTGAAGCGGAGCGCCAGGCACTCCCCGTCAACGCGCTCGTGGCGCGCATCGACGTCGAACGGATGGAAGCCGACGATCCACCGAACCTGACGTCGGCGATCCGGCAGTGGCTGTGGCGGAAGCGAGGGGCCGACTAGATCGCGGCGTAAACCGCCAGCCCGAACGCTGCGCCCCTGTCCGGCGCGTGATGCAGGAACAGCGATGGCTCGATCAGTTCGAGTTCCATGATGTGGAGCATACCCGTGGCATCGCCAACCATGTCGACACGCGCATAGACGGGCGGTGCGGGAGCGGCCGCCAACGCTGCGGCGGCGAGAGCCTGCGCTGCATCGCTCGCCTCCCACGGCTCTTCGCGTCCGCCGAACTGTTCCTGCACGCGGAAATCGCCCGATGCGGGACGTTTGACGATCGCATGGCTGAACCGGCCGTCGAAGAAGAAGAGTGAAAATTCACCGTCGGCCAGGATGCCCTGCATCAGCGGCTGGACGAGTCGGCGGTGTCCCAGCGCATCGGCGGGAATCGGCGCGCCGGGCGCGATGCGGTGCGTGCCGTCGGCGCCGCCCGAGATGGCCGGCTTGATAACGACCTCTTGGGTACCGAACGCGGCGCGGGCGTCGGCAAGAGCGGCCGAATCCAGCGCGGCGACCTCGATCGTAGGCACGACCGCGACGCCTTTCGCGCCCAACTCGGCCAGATAGGCCTTGTCGCTGTTCCAGCGCAGCACGGGCACCGGATTGACCACCGGCCGGTCTTCGGCCTCCAGCTGGTCGAGCAAGGCATACCAGACCCCAACGTCGCGCTGATAGCCCCAGGCGAACAGCGGCAGGATCAGGTCATAACCCCCAAGATCGCCCGGATCGGTCCACACGCGCTGCTCGACGATCAGCCCGGCGGCGGCCAGCGCCGCCGCCTTGCGGGCAAAGGCGGGCTGCCACTTCTCGTAATAATCAGGCGCCGGAACGAGGATCGCGACGCGGGGCTGGAACGGCATTTACCGCCCCAGCAATCCGCGTGCCTGCCCCGCAATGTGCGACAGCATCGCGCCGTTCGGGTTCGGGATCGTCCGCGCCCGGTCGACCGTCGCGCGGAACTGCGCGACGCGCGGGCCATTGTCGGCAAGCCATTTGGTCACCGCCGGATCGAGATCGCCCTTCGGCAATTGGCCAAGGAAGGTCAGACGCATCTGCTGGAAATCGCGCGCAAGGCTGTTGACCAGCAGGCGTTCCCACGGATCGGCAGGGCTCATATGCGCTGCCAGCGTCTGCGCCCAGTCGAGCCCCAGCGCTTCGCCCAGATGGGTGAAGGCATGCGTCACCGCAATCTCGTCGTCACCGCGCCGTTCGGCGAGGTCGACGATGCCGATCGCGCCGTCGGTCTTGAACAGTCGCACGACCGCCGAGGTCAACGCCTCGGGCGCGCCCGCGTCGAGCAATTGCTGGGCGAGCATGTCCCACTGGCGCTTGACCGACGGGCTGAGCAGGCTGTCGACGCCGGCAGTCAGGCGATCGACACCGGGTTCGAGGCGCGCGACGACCGGGCCCGGATGCGCCAGCGTCGTGTTGACGCGAAGCAGGTCCGCCATTTGCGAGGTCATCGCCGAGGCCGCTTGGCTGAACAGCGACAGGCGGATCGCCTCGTCGATCTTCGCGGCGTCGAGCGCGCTCCACAGGTCACGCATCTCGAGCAATCGCTCGACCGCGACGAAGGCGGCGGCGACGTCGCCCAGCGAACAGCCTTCCTCTTCGACCAGTTCGAACGGGTGGACGACGCCCATGCGGTTGATGATGCGGTTCGCAAGCTTGGTCGCGATGATCTCACGCCGCAGCTGATGATCGGCGATCGCCTGGGCGAAGTCGCGCTGCATTTCGGCCGGGAAGGCGGCCGCAAGGTCGCTACCCAGTGCCGGATCGTCGGCGATATCGCTATGCTCGATCGCATCCTGCAGCGCGAGTTTCGCGGTCGACAACAGCACCGCGAGTTCGGGACGCGTCAGCCCGCGCCCTTCGGCGGCGCGGCGCAGCAGTTCGTCGTTGGCGGCCAGCCCCTCGACCTTGCGGTCGAGACGGCCCGACGCCTCGAAGGTCTCCATGATGCGGACGAGCGAGGGCACGGCTGCCGACCCGCCCTTTTCGGCGATCGAGAGCGCTAACGCCTGCAGGCGGTTGTCCTCGAGTACCAGCGCCGAAACATCGTCGGTCATCCGCACCAGCAGCGCGTCGCGGTCGTCCTGGCTCAGACGCCCTTCGGCCATCTCGCGGTTGAGCGCGATCTTGATATTGACCTCGTTATCCGAGCAGTCGACGCCCGCGCTGTTGTCGATGAAGTCGGTGTTGATCCGCCCGCCCTTCGCCGAGAAAGCGATGCGCGCGGCCTGCGTCGTACCCAGGTTCGCGCCCTCGCCGACCGCGCGGACGCGCAGATCCTCGGCATCGACGCGCAGCGCGTCATTGGCGGGATCGCCAACCTCGGCATTGTTCTGGCTCGCCGCCTTCACATAGGTGCCGATGCCACCGAACCACAGCAGATCGGCGGGCGCCTTCAGGATCGCCGAGATCAGCGAGCCGGGATCGATTTCGCTGACCGACAGGCCGAGCGCCGCCTGAACCTCGGGGCTCAGCGGGATGCTCTTCTGACTGCGCGGGAAGATGCCGCCGCCCTTCGAGATTAGCTTGGCGTCATAATCGGCCCAGCTCGAGCGCGGCAGCGCGAACATCCGGTCGCGTTCCTTCCAGCTTTTCGCCGGATCGGGATTGGGGTCGAGGAAGATATGGCGATGGTCGAATGCCGCGACGAGCTGGATCGCCTTAGACAGCAGCATGCCGTTGCCGAACACGTCGCCCGACATGTCGCCGCAGCCCACGACGCGGATCGTGTCGGTCTGCACATCGACACCCATTTCGGCGAAGTGGCGCTGGACCGACAGCCACGCTCCCTTGGCGGTGATGCCCATCGCCTTGTGGTCATAGCCCTTCGACCCGCCGCTCGCAAACGCGTCGCCAAGCCAGAAGTCGCGTTCCATCGCGAGCGCGTTGGCGACGTCGGAGAAGGTCGCAGTGCCCTTGTCGGCGGCGACAACGAAATAGGGATCGTCGCCGTCGAGGATTGCGACGCCCTTCGGATGCACGACTTTGCCCGCGACCAGATTGTCGGTGATCGACAGCAGGGAGCGGATGAAAATGCGGTAGCATTCGGTGCCTTCGGCGAACCACGCGTCGCGATCGAGCGACACGTCGGGCAGCGCCTTGGGATAGAAACCGCCCTTCGCACCGGTCGGCACGATCACGGCGTTCTTGACGCGCTGCGCCTTCATCAGCCCGAGAATTTCGGTGCGGAAGTCGTCGCGGCGGTCGGACCAGCGCAGTCCCCCGCGCGCGACCGGGCCGGCGCGCAGGTGGATGCCTTCGACGCGCGGGCTGTACACCCACACCTCGCGCCACGGCAGCGGCT
>CAUUIU010000054.1:0-12861 GCA_963545025.1 uncultured Sphingopyxis sp.
CGATCGCTCAGTGTCTCGTGGGCTCGGAGATGTGTATAAGAGACAGGCACAGCGATCGCCCGCATTTCGGAGGAAGGCTTGCCGGGCGGGCTTGCTGACAGCGCACCGAACGCCACGCTCGATACAACCAACAGCACCACGGCCAGCGGTACCTTGGCGATTGGCGATGCGGATGCCGGCGAAACCTTGACCGCGACGCTCGGCAATCCGGGAGCGGTGCTGACGGCCGGCGGAATCCCGGTCACCTGGACTGGAGTCGGCACCGGCACACTGATCGGCTCGGTCGGCGGCTCGGAAGTGATCCGCGTCACGCTCGCACCGAATGGCGCCTATACGGTAACGCTGTCGCGCGCCGTCGACCACCCGACGGTCTCACTCGAGGACCTCAAGAATTTCTCGGTCCCCGTGTCGGTATCCGACGGCACCGTGACGACCACCAACGCATCCGCGATCCAGATCGTGATCGAGGACGATGCCCCGACGGCAACGGGCGAAACGGGTTCGACGTCGCAGCCGGCGCAGGATGTGAACACGCTCTTCATCCTCGATTTCAGCGACAGTATCGACAATGGCGAGCTCAACACGATGCTCGAAGCCGTCCAGGGCGCGCTTTCGCAGCTCGACAATGCGGCGTCGGGCGCGCTGAACATCCGGTTCGTAATCTTCTCGTCCGGCTCTTTCGCATCGCCCTCTTTTACCAGCGCGGCCGCTGCGAACGCCTATCTCGATTCACTGAACCCGTTGGCCGGTGGGACGCGCCCCGACGACATCGGGCTCAACACGAACTACACCGGCGCGATCCAGACCGCGCTTGCCAATTTCAGCGCTATTCCGGGCGCGAGCAATCAGGTCTTTTTCCTGAGCGACGGCAATCCGAACCAGTCGGTCCAGGTCGGTGGCGTGCCGCCAGCGGTCACCAACTCGCTACAAACAGCAACCGCTACCGCATGGAACAATTTCGTCGATAACAACAATGTCAATGTCACCGTGATCGGGATCGACAACAACCCTCTGCAGCCGCTCAACCTCCAGCGGTTGCGCGACGTTGACCTGAACAATGCGCCGAACAATGAACCGATCCTGGTCGATGATTTCCAGGATCTGGTCGCGACCCTGCTGTCGGTCATCGTACCATCGGCGGTTTCGGGCGACCTCGACGCCAACGACTTCTATGGCGCCGATGGCGGCCGTTTGCTGTCGATCACGATCGGGACGACCACCTATACATGGGACGGGGCGTCGAGCATCGCGGTCTCGAGCGGCGGGACTATTGCAGGCAGCATGCTCAACGCGATCACGACACCGATGGGCGGTGCGCTGACGCTCAATTTCGCGACCGGCCAGTATAATTACAGCCCGCCGTCCCCCATCACCGTTACGGCGACGGAGGTCTTTACCTATGTGCTGACCGACCGCGACGGTGACACCGCGACCGCTAATCTGTCGGTTACGATCACCGCGTTGGCGCCGCCGATCGCGGTCGACCTTGACGGAGACGGGGTCGAGTTTGCGTCGAGCGCCGCAGGCGTCCGCTTCGACTATGACGGCGACGGTACCGCCGAGACGACCGCTTGGGTCGCGGCCGACGACGGGTTGCTCGCGATCGACAAGAATGGCGATGGCAAGGTTAACAACGGCTCCGAACTTGTGTTCGGCGGCGGGGGTCTGTCGGATCTGCAAGGGCTCGCTGCGGCCTATGACAGCAACCACGACGGCAAGCTCGACGCGTCGGACAAGGATTTTGCCAAGTTCGGCGTCTGGCAGGATGCCAACGGCAATGGCGTGACAGACCCGGGCGAGTTCCGGTCACTGATCGACGAAGGGATCATCAGCATCTCGCTCGTCTCGGACGGCAAAAGCTATACCGCGGCCGACGGCCAGGTGCAGGTCAAGGGCGAAGCGCTCTATACCCGCGCCGACGGCAGCACGGGCAAGGTCGCCGACGCGGCCTTCGCTACCAATTTCGCATCCGACCAGCAACGTACGACCGCGACAGGTATTTCCACCGCGATGCTCGTGGCGGGGCTTGCCGCCGCGACGCCGCTGGCGGCCAAACCTCCCGAGGCGATGCCAGAGAATCTTCCGATCGCGAACCAGTCGATTGAAATGTCGGCAGAGCCCGCGGCAGTGGAGACCCAACACTTCGGCAAGCTCGACATTGCTGCGTCCCAATATTGGTCGGGGCCCGGCGTAGAACGGATCGGTCCCGACAACGCCGATCGCCAGTCCATGAGCAAGGACGACCAATCCGACGCCCGGACCGGTTCGCATGACGCGCCCACGCCCGATCGCAGCTACGCCGATCTGCTCGAACCAACCGATTCCGATCCAGCGCCTGCGCCAAAGCCGATCGGCGACACAACGCTTGGCGGGGAAATGGTCCAGATGGCGCTGCCGCCGCAAGCCGTCGCGGGCGACCCGGGCGCCGACAAGATCGACGCGATCGTCACTGCGGCACTGGAAGGGCCGGAGGTCGATATCGATGCGCTGCTGGGCCCGGCCCCGCCGTCGGACCAGCCTTTGCCGTCGATCCAGCCTCTGGCCGGCGGCGCCGACAACTTCCTGGCCGAAACCATGGTTCCGTCGGGCCACTCGTTCCTTGCCGGCATTGCCGAGCAACATGCGGTTGCGCAGCTCGAACAGGCCGCGGCCGGTCACGCGTAATCGAGGCGCGGGGGGCGCCAGACAAGAGAAAACAAATCAGGGGCGCGATCGAGAGGCCACCGACTTCGGCCGATCAAACAAGCAGGGGAGACAAAATGCAAAGATTCCGGACCGCAACCTTGTTGCTCACCGCTGCCGCCCTGACTGCGACGCCGCAACCCGGCTGGACGCAGCGGCTCGAACTGAAAACCGCGGTCGAAACGGCGATGCAGACCAATCCCGAGATCAATCAGGCGGTCGAGAACAAGACCGCGATCGAATTCGAGCGCGAGCAGGCGCAACGCCTCTTCCTCCCGCGCGTGTCGGTCGAGGGGTCGGTCGGCATCCGCAGGCTCGAAAACGGAACGCGGCGCGCGCTGGGTATTGCCGATAACGAGCTTTACCCGATGGAAGCCGGCGTGCGGATCGAGCAGACGCTCTTCGATGGCGGGGTCAAGGCAAACGAGCTGAAACGCCAGGCCGCACGCACCGACGGCGCCGCATTCCGTGTCGAGGAGCGTTCGCAGTTCGTCGCGCTGCAAGTGACCCGCAACTACCTCGACTATCTGCTGCAACAGCGGATCGTCGCGGCGTCCGAAGACAATATCGATTTCCACAGCAAGCTGGTGACCGACCTGCGCGAAGGCGTGTCCAAGGGCTCGTTGAGCATTGCCGACCAGCAGCAGGCCGAGGAGCGCAATCAGGCGGCACGGGCGCGGCTGACCGAGGCCAATCTGGATCTGGTCAACACCGCGGCCTCGTTCCGGACCTACACCGGTCTCGACCTCGTCGATGGCGCCTCGCTTCCGCCCTCGCTGGCCAACGGAATTCCGCCGTCACTCGAGGAGTCGCTCGCAATCGCGCGCGAGCGTAATCCGCGGGTGCGCGAAGCCCAGGCCGATCTCGACGCCGCGCATGCGATGGTACGGAAGGCAAAATCGGAGCAGATGCCGACGCTGTCACTTGAGGGGAATGCGCGGATCGGCGACGACATCGACGGATTCCGTGGCGAGACCAACGATCTCCAGGCGGGCGTGGTGCTGCGCTGGGACGTTTTCAATGGCGGCGCGAAAAAGTCGAAGGTCCAGGAAATGTACCGGCGCGAACGCGAAGTGCGCTTTCGCCTGGACCAGCTGACCCGCGAGGCCGAGGAGGATGTGCGCGTCGCATGGAACACGTGGGACGCGCAGGGCAAGCTGGTCAAGGAACTGGAAGAACAGAGCCGGGTTTCCGACGAGTTGCTGCGTTCCTACCGCGCTCAGTTCAACGTCGGGCGCCGTTCGCTGCTCGACGTCCTCGACGCGCAGAACACCCGGTATAATGTCCAGGTTCGCGCCGAGACCGCAAAATTTGCGCAATTCTATGCCGAGTTCAAGCTGCTGGCGGCGCTCAACAACCTGCTCGCTGCGATGGAAGTCGCACCGCCGAAGGCCGCTACGGCGAATGCCCGCGAGCGCTTCAAGGTAAAGCCTGCGCCGGAGATGAATCCCGAATCGATGCGGGATCCCACATGACCTATCCTGGTAACGCCCGGGGGGCTCGCCGTTCGCGCGAGCTTCCCCCTGCGGCGGCTTTTGAGGCTTGGCGGCGCAATCCGGCTCAGGGAGACGAACTTCTCGATACGGTCGCGGCGATCGCCGAAATGTTCGAACGCCCATATTCCGACACCCGTGTCCAGAAAGGGCTCGCGCTCGACGAGGAAGGCCTTTTGCCGCTCGATCAGCTCGACCATGCGCTGGAGACCGTCGGACTAAGATGTCATCTCGTACGCCGGTCGCTCGCTGGCTGGAGCGCCGAAGACGTGCCGGCGATCCTGTTGCTCGATGGCGAACGGCCCGCGATCCTGACGGCGATCGAGGGCCGGGATTGCCACGTCCGGCTGCCCGGCACCGGTTCCGACATCCGGATCGACCGCGTGGTGATCGAAGCCGCCTATTCGGGTCAGGGCGTTATCGTTCGCCACGACCCGGCAAGCGAAACGGCGCGCGAGCGGCCGTGGGACGAGACGCAGAAACCGCACTGGTTCTGGAGCGAAGTGCGCAAAGAGCGCGACCAATATGGCTATGTGATGCTCGCATCGCTGCTCATCAATCTCGTGGCCTTTGCGATGCCGCTCTTCACGATGAACGTCTATGACCGCATTATCCCGAACAAGGCGGCGGCGAGCCTGTGGGTTCTCGCACTGGGCGCGCTGTTCGCTGTCGGTGTCGAATATGGGCTGCGGCTCGCGCGCACCGGGCTGATCGACGAAGTCGGTCGCGGGATCGACGCCAGGCTGTCGCAGCGCCTGCTCGACAAGGTGCTGAACCTGCCGCTCGCGACGCAGCGCGGCAGCACCGGCGCGCTGGCGCGGCGGGTCACCGATTATGAGCAGGTACGCGATTTCTTCGCGTCGACCACGATCGTGCTGATCACCGACCTGTTGTTCCTGTTCGTCTTCGTCGGGCTGATCGCCGTACTGGGCGGCTGGCTGGCGATGATTCCGGTGGTGGCGATGGGCGTCATGCTCGCGATGGGCTGGAAGCTTCAGCGCAGGATGGGCGCCGCGGTCGCCGATGCGCAGGTCGATGCGAGCCTGCTGCAAACGACCCTGATCGAAGCCATCGGCAGCCTCGAGACGGTCAAGGCGTGCCGCGCGGAAGGGCGGATGCTCGGCAAATGGCGGCGCCTTTCGGCATCGAACGCCTATACGCAGGAAGAAATGCGCAAGCTCACCGCGACCGCGGTGAACCTTGCCACCCTGTGCCAGCAGGGCACCAGCATCGCGCTGATCATCGGCGGCTTTTACCTGTTCAACGCAGGCAGCATCTCGATGGGCGCGATCATCGCGATCGTGATGCTCGCCAGCCGCTCGCTCGCTCCGGTCGGACAGCTTGCTTTCCTGATGACGCGCGGCCGGCAGGCGTTTGTCGCGCTGAACAGCCTGCAATTGCTTATGGATCAGGACGACGAGCGCGAAAAGGGCAGCCGATCGATCTCTCCGACGGTTCGCGAGGGCCGGTTGCAGCTCGACCATGTCGGCTTCCGCTACCCCGACACCGACCGGGAGTCGCTCGCGGACATCGAGCTGCGGATCGAGCCCGGTGAGCGCGTCGGCCTGATCGGACGCGTGGCGTCGGGCAAGTCGACGCTCGGTCGTGTCCTGTGCGGCCTCTACGATCCTACGTCGGGCAGCTATCGCATCGACGGCCTCGAAAGCCGTCAATATGATCCGCACGACATGCGCGAAGCGCTGCGGTTCGTCGGTCAGGATGCGGAATTGTTCAGCGGGACGGTGCGCGAAAATCTGCTCGTCGGCGCCGTGGAGGCGAGCGACGCGAACATCATCGACGCCGTTCGCAAATCGGGCGCGGACGAATTTCTCGGTCGCGACGCCGCCGGTTTCGATTTTCATATCGGCGAACGCGGTTCGCGCCTGTCGGGCGGGCAGCGCAGCTTCCTGGTCCTGGCGCGCGCGCTGATCGAGCCTGCGCATCTGCTGTTTCTCGACGAACCGACCGGCGCCATGGACAGCCAGACCGAGAAGTTGTTCGTCGAACGGCTGCACGCCGCTATCCCTGCCGGACAAACCCTGATCGTCGCGACGCACCGGATGGCGGTGCTCAGCCTGGTCGACCGGCTGATCGTCATGGACAACGGCCGGATCGTTGCCGATGGCCCGCGCGAGGAGATCCTGGCGCACCGAGCGATGCCATGAGCGCCGCTGTTGCCAGACGATATGGAACGGTGGCGGCTGACGACAATCGCCAGACGGTGCTGTGGCTAGCCGGGATCGCGGCGCTGGTGACCATCCTCACTTCGGAAGCGATTTGGGCCCAGGCGCTGAATTTCTTCGGCGCCGAAAGCCATTACTATGCCGAGCAGGACTCTGCACGCGCCTTCATCGCCGACCCCGAAATGCAGAAGCTGATCAAGTTGACCGAGGAAACCGGTCCGACGATCGCCTATTCGCCCGAAAAGGCGTTGACGCTCAATGAAGCGATCCCCTTTGCGCGCGGACCGATCACCACCGCGACGCCGTTCCACGCGCCGAATGCCGACCAGATAGCGAAGTTGACCGCGCTCAAATGCCTGACGCAGGCAGTCTATTATGAAGCGGCCTATGAGCCCATTACGGGCCGGCGCGCGGTGGCACAGGTCGTGCTCAACCGCGCGGCGCATCCGGCCTTTCCGAAGTCCGTGTGTGGCGTGGTCTATCAGGGCGTGAACCGCCCGGTCTGTCAGTTCAGCTTCACCTGCGACGGTTCGTTGAACCGCCGTCCCAATCCGGTGAAGTGGAAAGAAGCCGAAGATGTCGCGATCGCGGCGCTAGCGGGCTATGTCGAGCCGACGGTCGGCCACTCGACCCATTATCACGCCAATTATGTATCGCCCTATTGGGCACCAAAGCTGGTCAAAATTTCGCAGATCGGCGCGCACATCTTCTATCGCTGGCCGGGCCGCTGGGGGATGCCGGGCGCTTTTTCCGGACGCTATAGCGGGCTGGAGGCCATCCCTGCGATATTACCGCGCAGCGCCGTCCTGAAGTCAAAGGTCGGGCCCGACGGCGTCACGCTGATCCAGGCTTCTGCCGGGGACCCGCAACTCGCGCTCCAGGACCGGCGCGCCGACAATGACGACGGCGGCCGCCTCGATCCCACCAAGGGATGGGAACTGGCGATTCCCGCGCCCGAAGAGGCCAGTCGCGCATCGCGGATGATGGCGCGCCAGCAGGCGGGCGAATTCGATATTGCGACCAAGGAGACAGGTTCATGATCCGATCGCGGCCCTATGTCGGCACGCGCCGCGTTATCCTTGCGGCAGGCGTCGGGCTTTTCGTCTTCGTTAGTTGGGCCAGCTTCGCCAAGGTCGACGAGGTGACCCGCGGCCAGGGGCGCGTCATCCCCTCGAGCAAGGCGCAGATCGTCCAGTCGTCCGAACCGGCGACGATATTGGACATCGTCGTCCGTTCGGGACAGCCGGTGCGCAAGGGTCAGCTGCTCGTGCGGCTCGACGATACCGAATCCTCGTCGCAGCGTGGCCAGATCGAAGCCGAGAACCGCTCGCTCGCCGCGCGCGCCCAGCGTCTCGGCCGTGAAGGCGGCGGCAGCCTTTCGGATTGCGGTCCCGGCGCCGAATGCAGCCAGGAAGCCGCGCTGCAGTCCGCACGCGCCGCGACACAGCGCAGCCGCAAAATGGCACTGAGTGCGGCGGTGGAACAACGCCGCCGCGACTATGGAGAGGCTCAGGCCACCATCGCATCGCTGAAATCGAGCCTGTCGCTCGCCGAAAATCAAGTGTCGATCATCGAGCCGCTCGCCGCCAAGTCGATCGTTCCGCAAACCGAACTGTTGAACGCCAAGCGCGAGACGACAGAGCTCAGGGGCAAGCTGGCGGCCGCCGAGCAGGCGGCTTCGCGCGCTGCGGCCGGTATCAGCGAAGCACAGGCACAGGCGGCCGAGGCCGGGCTACAATTCCGGCAGGAAGCGCTCGACGAACGCAACCAGTTGATCGCCAAAATGGCGGTGAACTCGGAATCGCTCCGCGGCGCCACTGGCCGCCAACTTCGGAGCGAAATCCGTTCGCCGGCGAACGGCATCGTCAACGATGTCCAGGTCACGACCGTCGGCGGATTCGTCCAGGCGGGCCAGAAGATCATGCAGGTCGTGCCGGTAGGCGACAAACTGCTTATCGAAGCACGCGTTGCCCCGCGCGATATCGCCTTCATCAAGGTCAACGACCGCGCGAACGTCAAGGTCACCGCTTATGACTTCGCCATCTATGGCGGCCTTTCGGGGCGCGTGGTGCAGATCTCGCCCGACAGCCTTTACGACGAAGCGGCTAAGGAAGCCTATTTCACCATCGTGGTCGAAACCGACGTTGCCTATCTGACCAGCGGACGGAGGCGCCTGCCGATCAGCCCGGGCATGATCTGCGACGTCGAGGTGATTACGGGTAAGAAGAGCGTGCTCAGCTATCTGTTCAAGCCCTTCCTCCGAGCCCGGTCGGAAGCCTTTACCGAGCGCTGAGTATCGGTTCGAGCGTAGCGGAGTCGCCTTCCGAAGGACGGCACCCTGACCCTCTCCGAATAATATCATACAACGGATGAAGACCCGCCGGCGCCGAAAGCCGAAGCTTTTGCCGTGCTCGACGGTCCGCGGCCGGGCCCTTGGGGTTGGAAGCGGAGAGCGCGCAGCGCTCCCCCTATCGCTTCCTCCGCCGATTGCTCAGGCGGCCCGGCCCGAGATCGGCGTCAGTTTTGGGAGAATGCGCGCCGGTCTTACTTCGCGCAGATTAAGCTGCACCGGCTCGCCGAGGCCGTTCTTGACGCCCCACGTTGCCGCCTGGGTCCGGTTTTCGACCCCCAGCTTGCGCAGGATCGCCTTCACATGAACTTTGACGGTGGCCTCGCATATGCCGAACTGGCGCGCGATGACCTTGTTCGCCATGCCGGCCATGATGCTTTCGAGAATTTCGATCTCGCGATCGGACAGCCCGACCGATGCGGCGCTGCTTTTCCAGTCCCCCGCGGAAGCCGCGGGCATCCAACTGGTCAGATTGGTGACGAGTTGTGACGGGAAGACTTTTTCTCCCATGGCAACCAGCCGGATCGATTCCGTCAGCGGCGCGCAGGATATCTCTTTGATGATGACGCCATCGGCGCCGATCTGAAAAGCCTCCACGACATCCTCGAACGCATATTGATCGAGCAGCAGCGCAAGGCGCACATTGCGCCTCTTCGCCGCCAGTCTGCGACAAGCGTCCAAGCCGAAATTGCTACCCCCATCGATGACGATCACATGCTCGGATGTATCGACCTCGATATTCCCCTGTGGATCAAGAAGCCCCGATACGTCCGAAACAGAAGCTTCGATCTGGAAGCTCTCTCCCGAAAGTATCTTGCGTAACCCCTCTCTCGCGATCTCGTTTTTCGCCAGCAGCGAAATTAGAACCATCTGCGACATCAAACCGCCTCCCTGAATTTTCAGTAGGCAACCCATCTTGTGAAGCTTGATCGACCGCGACCCTCGCCGATCCTCCTTTCTCGTTGTTAACTTTCGTTAAGATTTCCGTGTCTTGAACCAACTACAACGGATATGGTTATACACTTTGTATACAGAATCTGCGAGGATTCTTGTGCCTACCCACAAAGAGGTAGCCGCTGATCCGCGCCAATCTCGGGCCATTTTCCCGCACTTGGCGACTGCGCTGATTTAATCGCATTAAATGCAATATGTTACATTCCCCTAAGGGGGGATGCGGGCAAAAAACCATCATCCTTCCGGCTGCAAGCCTCGAACGGGAAATGGCAAAAATGCGTCAAAAAAGCTTAATATTTATGATTAACTTTAACTCTGACGCTCTAGTCACGCGATTCGAACGCAAATTTCGGCGCCCGAGTCGCGGCGTTCAAAAAGCAACCAAATTGGCAACTTCAATCCACGGTTGTAAGGTGCAGGACAATGCTTGCACGGCCGGGCGCCGGCCCTTGGATTTTGATGCGCCTACAAGGCCCGAATGCGGCCGACCGGACCGGGCAGATAATCGACCAACGAGAGCCGGATCGATCGGAAGCTTGGCTCTGCCGGCAAGCTGGCCCCGACCCTGACGGACAGCGGCGCCACGCTCGCTTGCCGGGTATTGGTGATCACCGGAATCGGCGTCTTTTGCACAGATGACGCGGCCGCGACCGCCAGCACCGGTTGCGCATCGCGATAGCCATGCACCCAACGCCGTGCGCCGCTGAAGGAAAGGATCGGCCGCACATCGTTCGACCGGCTACCATCATAGAGCCGGTCGGTCATGTTATCGAGCACCAGCTTGCCATGCTTCGACTGAACGAGAAGGAAGGCGTGATCGGCGTTGACCGCGAGATCGCGCAACAGCACCAGCTTCACGCGGTCGGCGTCGATCCCCGCAGCGAGAAGCATCTGCATTTTCAGGATCGCGTAATCCTCGCAATCGCCGCGGCCACGCGCGATCGTCTGTTCGGCGGTAGCCCAGAAGTCGCCCTCGCGATAATTCTGGTCATCGTTCACATAGGCGATGCGGCGATTGACCCATTGGTTGACCCGTTGGAGAACCTCCGCTTCGCCGATGCCGGGTGTCACGCCGGCACTCCGAAGTTCGTTGCGCATGAGCGCCGCGGGCGGCGCGCGGCGAACGCGGTCCCATCGATCGTCGAACCGCGTCCGGTCGACCGGTATCGCCATTGTCCCGAGTTCCGTGTCCTCGTCGACTTCGGGAAACGTTGCCGCCGCATCGACATCGCTCTCGCAGTCGGCGAGGATGGGTACCCCGCCACCGGCCGGCGCGAGCGTCGCGGCGGCTTCACCCTGCTGACTTTGACGCATGCGTTCGAGGGCGCTCGGCGATTCTGCAAACGGCATCGCGGCAAAGGTCGGGCGGGCCGGTACCGAGCAGGTCCGCGCGGCATAGGACGCGGCGACTTCGCCAACCGCATCGGCGCCTGCGTCGGCCGACGCATGGGCGGCCGACGGCACAAGCATCGCCGCTGCTGTTGCCAGCAATGCCAATCGGCATCGGATCGAACTGAATTTTGCCACCATGTAGCAGGACATGCCGAAGCGAGGTGAGGATTCGCTTCAAGACGATGGTTAACCGCGCGTTGAAGATTGTCTTTTGGCCCGCGCGATGGAGTTCCGCGCCCGATTCCTGTATGTTGCATCGCTGCATAGGAGAATGCGCATGGCAGGCGGGCTTGCGATCGTTTTGAGCGGTGGAGGCGCCAAGGGCGCTTTTCAGGTTGGCGTCGTGCACGAGCTGGTCGTCAATCGCGGCGTCCGGATCGACATCGTCGCGGGCGTCTCGACCGGCGCGATTCAAGCGTTGGGCGTGGCGCAGGACGATGTGCCGGGGCTGCTCGATGCGTGGCTCGGCATCCGCGGCAACAGCTCGATCTACAAGGAGCGGCCGCTCGGCGTCGTCGGCGGGATATTGGGCGAAGACGCCATCTATGACGCGGCGCCGCTCAAGAAGCTGCTCAAGGGCTTTGCCGACGAAACGAAACTGGCGGCAAGCGGGCGCAAGCTGCTGCTCGGCGTCGTCAATCTGGGCACCGGCACCTATCGCAGCATCGACGAGAGCGTGCCGGGCATTCACAATTGGGTTTATGCGAGCTGCGCGATGCCACTCTTCTTCGATCCGCTCAAAACCCGCGACAGCGACGGCACCACCGAGCAATGGGTCGACGGCGGGGTGCGCGATGTGACGCCGCTCAGCGCGGCGCTCGAGATGAATCCACGCGGGGTGATCGCGGTGCGCGCATCGCCCGCGCCGCAGCCGGGGCCGGTACGCACCTACAAGAATCTCATCAAGATCGGATTGCGCGCGGTCGATATCCTGCAGGCGGAAGTATCGGCGAACGACCTGGCCGGGGCGGCATTGATCAATGATCTGATCGCCGCACGCGAGGCGCAGTTGCGCGCGCTCCAGTCCGAAGGCATCGGCGGCGCGCAGGCGGCGCGCATCCTCCGCCCCCTCGACGTCCAGATCTCGCGCTACCGCTTCGCGCCGATCCGGATCATCGAGCCCGAAGAGGAATATTCCGAAACGCTCGAATTCGATCCGGCGAAGATCCGCAAGGCGATCGATGCCGGCCGGCGCGCGGTCGACCGCGAATGGGATGCGCTCGAACCCTTGCTTAGCTGACCGGCCCTTTCGCATAAGGGGGAATGACGAGCGAATCTCCCTCCCCCGCACTGCTCAAAGATATTCTCGGACCCGGCGCCCTCGCGGTCATTGCCGACGCCGGGGTAGCTACCGATGTACGGTTCGATCGGGCAACATTTCTCGCCGCCGCTACGGACGGCCTCGATGCCCTGTCGGTCATGGAGCGCGTGCGCCATATCGCCGATGCGCTGAGACCTGCACTACCCGGCGATTATCCGGAGGCGCTGGCAATCGTGCGCGCGATGGTGCCGCGCCTGACGCATGGCTTTCAGGCGATGGCAGTCACTGAATTTGTGGCACGCCACGGGCTCGACCATTTCGAACTGTCAATGGAGGGCCTCGCCGACCTGACGCGCTTCGGCACGGCTGAATTTGCGATCCGCCCTTTTCTGGCGCGCGATACGCCGCGAGCGCTTGCGATCATGGAGGTGTGGAGCCGCAACGACAATGAGCATGTCCGCCGACTGGCGAGCGAAGGCGCGCGGCCGCGATTGCCCTGGGCCTGTCTCTTATACACATCTCCGAGCCCACGAGACACTGAGCGAT
>CAUUIU010000055.1:0-12839 GCA_963545025.1 uncultured Sphingopyxis sp.
CGCCCTGCATCAGGCCGATATTGCCTTCGCTGATCAGCTCGCTGACCGGCAGGCCATAGCCGCGATAGCCCATGGCGATCTTGGCCACGAGCCGTAGGTGCGACGTGACGAGCTGGGCGGCGGCTTCATTGTCGCCATGCTCCTGAAAACGCTTGGCGAGCATATATTCCTGCTCGGGCGTCAGAAGGGGGAATTTGCGGATTTCCGACAGATAGCGGTTCAGGCTGGCTTCGCCGCCGAGCGCTGGAACCGTGGCCGGTACATTGCTTTTAGCCATTGGAGAGTGTCTTCCCTAAAATCCTGAGAATATCTTGCCCTGGTTGGCTCCAGCGGTCGAGATAGATTTTCATTCGAAACCTAAACGCGCAATTCATCGATCAGTTCCCGCATGTCGGATGGGAGTTCGCTGTCGAGCGCGATATCGTTACCGGTCACCGGATGAATAAAGCCCAAATGGGCCGCGTGCAACGCCTGGCGTACGAAATTCCGGGCCTTAAGTACATCAGACAAAGGTTTACGTTGACGCCCGTAGACGGGGTCCCCGACGAGCGGATGGCCGATATGTGCCATATGCACGCGGACCTGATGCGTGCGACCGGTTTCCAGCCGGCATTCGATCAGCGTCGCGCCCTGAAGCGGCTCGATCGTCCGGTAGTGGGTGATCGCATGCTTGCCGCGCCCCTCGGCAACGACCGCCATCTTCTTGCGGTTCGCGCTCGAGCGGCCGAGCGCTGCGTCGACCGTGCCGTTCGCCGGCATCGGGCGCCCGGTGGCGAGCGCCAGATAGCGCCGGTCGATGCTGTGCGCCGCAAACTGCTTCGCGAGCCCCTCGTGCGCCTTGTCATGCTTGGCGGCGACGATCAGGCCACTGGTATCCTTGTCGATCCGGTGAACGATCCCCGGCCGCGCGACCCCGCCGATACCCGACAATTGCCCCATACAATGGTGGAGCAGGGCGTTGACCAAAGTGCCGTCGAGATTGCCCGCGGCGGGATGGACGACCAGCCCGGCGGGCTTGTCGACGACGATCAGATGTTCGTCCTCGAAGGCGATAACCAGGTCGAGGTCCTGCGCGACATTGTGCGCGGGAGTGGGCGGCGGTAGCCGCACCTCGATTGTTGCGGGCGCCGCAGCCTTCGCCGACGGATCCCACAGCACCGCACCGCTCGCATCGGCGACGCGTCCGCCCTTGATCAGGGTTTTGAGCCGCTCGCGCGAAAGCGAGGGCAACGCCTCGGCCAGCGCCCGGTCGAGCCGGAGCCCGGCCGCGCTGTCCTGAAGCGTCACGGTAAGTATTTCGTCGTCCCCCAACATTGATGGCGATATGGGTTTGAAGGGCGGGTTTTCAAGAGGCTGAGGCCCCCCGCTCCGTCGGGCAGGACATGGCTCGGCGTCCAAGTCGTCGCCGGTCCGATGGGCGTTGGCTCGATCCCGGAGCGAGAGCAGAGTGACGCCTTGACGCATCACGCTTGCTCTAGCCCCCGCCCGTGCCTTAGGGAGCGGTGCGAGCCGGGAACGCCCGGTCTGCGGGGAGCTAACATACCAATGTCCGACGATCGCGTCGATTTCGCCTCCATGCTGGCTTCGCGCCTGTGCCACGATCTGCTGAGCCCCGTCGGCGCCTTCGCCAACGGGCTTGAGCTGCTCGCCGACGAAAAAGATCCCGAAATGCGGGCGCGTTGCATCGACCTGCTCGAACAAAGCGCGCGCACGTCGGCAAACAAGCTCAAATTCTTTCGCCTCGCTTTCGGCTCGGCGGGCGGTTTCGGGGAACTGGTCCCGGCCGACGAGGCGAAGTCCGCGATCCACGGGATCATCGGCGACCGCGCGATCGAACTCAATTGGATGATCGGCGACGAGCCGCTGCCCAAGCCGGCGGTGAAGATCATCCTTAACCTGTCGCTGCTCCTCGTCGATGCGCTGGTGCGGGGCGGGCGGCTCGATATCGGGTGCGAAAAGCAGGGCGAAGGCATCGAGATCGCGCTGCATGTGGAGGCCGAGCGCATCTTCCTCGACGCCGATGTCGAACGCATCCTGGCGGAAGGTGAGGGCGCCAGTCCGATGGATCATCGGCGACCGCGCGATCGAACTCAATTGGATGATCGGCGACGAGCCGCTGCCCAAGCCGGCGGTGAAGATCATCCTTAACCTGTCGCTGCTCCTCGTCGATGCGCTGGTGCGGGGCGGGCGGCTCGATATCGGGTGCGAAAAGCAGGGCGAAGGCATCGAGATCGCGCTGCATGTGGAGGCCGAGCGCATCTTCCTCGACGCCGATGTCGAACGCATCCTGGCGGAAGGTGAGGGCGCCAGTCCGATGACCTCACGCACCGCGCCCGCGGTGCTCGTTCAGGCGGTCGCTCGGCAGAGCGGCGGCACCGTGATGCTGGCGCGTGAAACCTCGACATCTTTGCTCGTCGGCGCGGTGCTGCGCGGCCGCGAGTAAAGCCCTCCTTAACCATTGTCCGCCATGGTGGAGCCTCAGTTTTTGGGGCGCACCGACAGGGCAATGGACGATCTGCTGAACGACTTTTTGGCCGAAACGGCGGAAATCCTCGCCGAAGCGGGCGGGGCGCTCGTGGCGTGGGAGGCGGACCCCGCCGATCGCGACCGGCTCGATGCGATTTTTCGCCTCGTCCACACCATCAAGGGCAGCTCGGGTTTTCTGGCGCTGCCGCGCGTCACCGCGCTCGCCCATGCCGCCGAAGACGCACTCGACCAGGTGCGCCGGGGCAATCGTCCCGCCAATGCCGCGCTCGTCACCGCAGTGCTCGGCATCGTCGACCGCCTCTCCGAAATTTGCGCTGCACTCGCCAGCCAGGGGACCGAACCCGCGGGCGACGACCGCGACGTCATTGCGGCATTTGCGGTGACCGGGGAGTCGCCCGAGCCCACGGTCGAAGTCGCCGGCGTCCCGATGCGGCGTGAGGACGACCTTGGCGGGGAATTGCAGAACTGGCGTTCGATCCGCGTCCCGCTGCCTTTGCTCGACAGCGTGATGACCGGCGTCACCGACATCGTGCTCGCGCGCAACGAATTCGCCCGGATGCTCCGTGAATCGGGGGTCGACCCCTCGGTCATCGCGTCCTTCGATCGCCTGTCCGATTCGATCGCCGGCATGCGTCAGTCGGTCAGCCAGATGCGGATGCAGCGCATCGACAAGCTGTTCGCGCCGCTGCCGCGCATCGTGCGCGATCTGGCGCAGGACCTGGGCAAGAAGGTCCGCTTCACCACCAGCGGCGGCGAGGTCGAGCTCGACCGCGAGATGATGGAGAATATCCGCGACCCGCTGATCCACATCGTCCGCAACGCGATCGATCATGGCGTCGAGACCGCGGGCGATCGCGTGGCTGCGGGCAAGGATATGACCGCAACTATCGCCGTGTCGGCGCGTCAGTCGGGCAACCAGATCGAAATCGAAATCCGCGACGACGGCCGTGGCCTCTCGCCCGACGCGCTCGTCGCCAAGGCGATCGCCGCGCGCATCCTGACCGCAACCGAATCCCGCGCGCTGGCGACCCGGGACAAGTATGAACTTATTTTCCGCCCCGGTTTCTCGACCGCAGCGAAAATCACGTCGGTATCGGGCCGCGGCGTCGGCATGGATATCGTCAAATCCAATGTCGAAAAGATCGGCGGGATCGTCGAATTGCGCAACGATGAAGGACGCGGGCTAGCGATCCTGCTCCGCGTGCCGATGACGCTGACGATCATCTCGGGCCTCATGGTGCGCGCGTCCGGGCAATATTTTGCGATCCCGCGCGGCGCGGTGCGCGAAATCCTGCTCGAAAGCAGCGACAGCGTCCGTATCGAACGCCTCGGCGGCGGAGAGATCGTCACCGTGCGCGGCGAACAGCATCCGCTGCTCCGCCTCGAACATGTGCTGGGCCGCGCCCGCGACCACCGCGACGACGCCGACGACCGCGCGCTCGTGCTCATCCGGCCGGGGCAGGGACAAAGCTATGCGCTCAGCGTCGCGGCGATCCACGACCATGAGGAACTGGTGATCAAGCCCGCGGCGCCGATGATCATGGCGACCGGGCTTTATGCTGGCACCACGCTCCCCGACAACGGGCGTCCCGTGCTGTTGCTCGACGTCCAGGGCATATTGGCGGCCGCGAATATTGATGCGACCGAAGCGGGCCGCAGCATCGAGCAGGCGGCCGAGGCCGAGGCCGAAGCCGCCGCCGCGCGCAACGCCGCGCAGCTCCTGCTGTTCCGCGACACATGCGGCCGCGTGCGCGGGGTCCGCCTGTCGGTGATCGAGCGCGTCGAAGAAGTGCCGGCACTCGCCTTGTTCGAAAGCGCTGGCACGGTGCAAGCGCAGATCGGCGACCACATTTTCCCCGTCCACGCCGCGCGCCTTCCCGAACACCATGGCACGATCAAGCTGCTGCGCCTCTACGATGGCCGGTCGGTCCTCTGTTACCCGATTGCCGAGGTGATCGACATCGTGCGCTTGCCCGACCTGGTCCAGCCCGCTGCGGCGCCGGGCCTGATCGCCGGCGTCCTGCTTGTCGGCGGCGACCCCGTCGAGCTCATCGATCCCTATTGGCTGATGGAACAATATGCCGCCGGCGCGCCGGAACCGGCGCCGCGCCAGCCGCTCTGCCGCCTGACCGACGATCATGACGGCTGGGGCAGCAATTTCCTCGCGCCGATCCTGCGCGGCGCCGGTTATCGCGTCATGGCCGAAAGTTCCGACGAAACGCCCGACGTTCTGCTCTGCCTGACCGACGATGGCGGCAACGGCGCCCCCGGAAGCGGCGACGTCCCGACGATCCGCCTGCGAACCTCGGTCGCCGCCGCCGGACCCGACGACGAGACCGTCTATCGCTACGATCGCGGCGCGCTGCTCGATGCGCTCCGCCGCCGGGTCGGGGGAGGACGCCCATGATGGAAAAACTCTATCTCGTCGCCCGCATCGCCGACACGCGCGTCGCGTTGCGCAGCCGGGCGATCAATTCGGTCGTGACCGTCGGCATTCCCGTCGAAGTTCCCGGCGCGCCGCCGCATGTCGCAGGGCTTTTCGCGCTGCGCAGCCGCGTCTTCACGCTCATCGATCCGCATGTCGTCGTCGGGCTGCCACCAGTGCTTGTCGCAAAGGGGCAGCGCGTGATCGTCGTCGACGTCGCCGACCATGGCTATGCGCTGCTCGCCGACGAGATCGAGGACGTCTGTTTCATCGACGCCCCGGAGACGCGCGTCGCAGGCAAGCTGATGCCCGGATGGGCGCGCGTGGCCGAAGCGATGATCGAGCATGAGGGCGCCTCGCTGCTCGTCGTCGATCCGGCGCATTTCGTCACCTTGCCGACGCTTAAAGCCGCATGAATCGTGCCGTCCATTAACGCGCTGCACACTCCTTAGCCGTAAACATCGCCAAATCCCCGGGGGTCGGAGTTAATTTGATGTCGAAATCTTGTCTGGTCGTCGACGACAGTAAAGTCATTCGCAAGGTCGCGCGCCATATCCTTGAAAGCATGTCGTTCGCTGTTGAAGAAGCGGCCGACGGGCAGGAGGCGCTGACCTATTGCCGCGCCAACCGTCCCGACGTGATCCTGCTCGACTGGAACATGCCGGTGATGAGCGGCATGGAATTTTTGGGCGCCTTCAACGATCTCGATTTTGGTAACGAGGAACGCCCGCGCGTCGTCTTTTGCACCACCGAAAACAGCATCGACCATATCCGCACCGCGATAGAGGCGGGCGCCGACGAATATGTGATGAAGCCGTTCGACCGCGAAACGCTGGAAGGAAAATTGCAGCTCGTCGGCGTCGCCTGAGGCTGCGATCATGACCCGCCCGCAACCCAGGATGTCAGAGACAGAAAGCAGCGATACAGCGCCGACGGCGCGCACCGTCCGCGTGATGCTCGTCGATGACAGCCTGGTGGTGCGCAGCATCCTCGAACGCATCGTCGACCAGCGCCCCGGCCTGATGGTCTGCGCCTCGGTCGCCTCGGCGCACGATGCGCTCGCCTATCTCGCGTCCGAACCCGTCGACGTCGTCGTGCTCGACATCGAAATGCCGGGGATGAACGGCATCGACGCGCTGCCCCATATTCTCGAACGCGCCGCCAATGCGCGCGTGCTGATCCTGTCGTCGAACTGTGTCGAAGGCGGCCCGGCCGCGATCGAGGCGCTCGCGCTCGGCGCCAGCGACACGCTCGCCAAGCCGGGGCGCGGCAGCTTTTCGGGGCGCTTTGCCGAAATTCTGACCGAACGCATCATGTCGCTCGGCCAGCAGCGGGAGATACCGACGGCGGCGCGCGTTGCCTATCGTCCGCCGGTTCCGCCCGCGCCCGTCGCGATCGACACCGATCAGGCGATCGAATGCATCGCGGTCGCGGCATCGACCGGCGGCATCCCGGCCTTCACCAACTTCCTCGCCAATCTCGATCCCCGCGTCACAGCTCCGATCCTGCTGACCCAGCATCTGCCCGACGCCTTCATGGAATTTTACGCCAAGCAGATCGCGACGATGACCGCGCGCAAGGTGCTCGTCGCCGCCGCGGGCATGACGGTCGAGCCGAACCATATCTATCTCGCGCCCGGCGATGCGCATCTGATGGTCGTCGCCAACGGGCGTCGCCGCGAAATAGCGCTCGATCGCCGGCCCGTCGAAAATGGCTGCTGCCCCTCGGCCGATCCGATGCTTGCCTCGGTCGCCGACGCTTATGGCAGCGGCGGGGTCGCCGTGGTTCTCAGCGGCATGGGACGCGATGGCGCCAACGGTGCGGCGCGCTTGAAGAAGGCCGGCGGCACCGTCTTTGCCCAGGCGCCCGAAAGCTGTGTGATCTGGGGTATGCCCGGCGCGGTCGCCAAGGCGGGCATCGCCGCCGCGACACTGAACCCCGATGCGATCGCGCTGATGCTCGGCAGCTTCCTTCCCGGACGGTCCCGGCGATGATGGGTGGGACCGCCAGCGAGTCGGCCTATCGCGTTTTGATGGGCGTACTTGAATCGCGGACCGGCCAGACACTGTCGCCGAACCGGATCTGGCGTATCGAAATGTCGCTGAAACCGGTGATGCAGCGCCATGGCATCGCCGATCTCGACGCGCTCGTGGCTTCGCTCGTCACCTCGAACAGCCGCCTGTTGCTCGACGATACGGTCGATGCGATGCTCAACAATGAAACATATTTTTATCGTGAATATAGCGTATTCGATGAAATAGCTGCGACTGCACTTGAACATTTGCGGGAGATCAATGCGCGGAAACGGCGGTTGACCATCTGGCATTGCGGCGTGTCGACCGGGCAGGAAGCCTATTCGATGGCGATGCTCCTCGCCGAACAGGGCGACAAATGGCTTGGCTGGCAGGTGAATATCGTCGGCACCGATGTCAGCTATCACGCGATCTCGCGCGCGCGCGTCGGGCTCTATAGCCAGTTCGAGATCCAGCGCGGGCTTCCTGTCCAGCGCATGGTGCGCTGGTTCGACCAGACCGAGGCCGGCTGGCTCGCCAAGGCCGATTTGCGTCGCCGGATTGATTTTTCGGTTCAGAACATGCTGATCGACCGACCGCCGCTTGTCGATCCGGCCGACTTGATCTTCTGTCGCAACTTGCTGCTCTATTTCTCGGCACCGATGCGGCAGAAGGCTTTTGCGCGGCTGCGCGCCATGGCGGCGCCGCAAAGCTTCCTGGTGCTGGGGGCTGGGGAGACGGTGCTGGGCCAGACCGACCAGTTCGTCGCCAGCCCGCGCCTGCGCGGCTTGTACGAGCCCGCCGATCAGCAAGTCCGCCGCGCGGCGGCGGCCTGACCTTGCATTTTTTGCGGCGCTGGCGCAGTTGAGGCGCTATTCCGCATCGGTGCGGGACAGGCAGGAACATCGATACGCATGAGCGATTTTATCGAACGCTGGTCTCCCAATTCCGACGAGCGCGCGCTGCCCATCTCGATGATCGTCCTCCATTACACCGGGATGAAGAGCGGCGACGAAGCCATTGATTGGCTTGCAAATCCCGAATCCAAAGTGTCGGCGCATTATGTCGTTAGCGAGGATGGCCAGATCACCGTCATGGTGCCCGAGGACAAGCGCGCCTGGCATGCGGGCAAATCGCATTGGCGCGGGATCAGCGACATTAATTCGGCGAGCGTCGGGATCGAGATCGTCAATCCGGGGCATGAATGGGGTTATGTGCCTTTTCCCGATCCCCAGGTCGCCTCGGTCGTCCGCCTCGTCCACCAGATCAAGGATCGCCATTCGATCACGCGCGGCAACGTTGTCGGCCATTCGGACATTGCCCCGACGCGCAAGCAGGATCCGGGCGAGCTTTTCCCATGGGAAGAACTGGCGCGCCGCCGTCTCGCGCTGCCGCGACCGGCCAAGAAGCTCACCGATCCGCTGTGGACCGACGCGGGTTTTCTGCTCGCGCTCGAACGCTTCGGCTATGACGTGACCGACGGTTTTGCGGCGACGGTGGCCTTTCAGCGCCGTTTCCGCCCCGAACTGATCGACGGCACGATCTGCGGCGAATGCCGCGCCATTCTGCTCGCGCTGCTGTTGCCGCAGCCCGAGGGGAATTGATTCCTCGTCAAACCGGTCCCCGGGGTCTATATTGGCAAAGCCAGAGGGTCGGGCGATCGCCGCCGGTGGGGTATCCTGCCGGGGGAGGAAAGTCCGGGCTCCACGGAAATCACGGTGCCGGATAACGTCCGGCGGGCCGGTCTTCGGACCGGTTCAGGGAAAGTGCCACAGAGAGCAGACCGCCCAAGGCTTCGGCCCGGCGAAAGGTGAAAGGGTGCGGTAAGAGCGCACCGCGCGGCTGGTAACAGGCGCGGCACGGCAAACCCCACCGGGAGCAAGGTCGAATAGGGATGGCACGAGGCAACTCAGGGCTGATTCCGGCCCCGCCGTCCGGGTTGACTGCTTGAGCGTATGGGTAACCGTTCGCCTAGAGGAATGATCGCCTATCCCCGCAAGGGGTGGACAGAACCCGGCTTACAGACCCTCTGGCACCTCTCCCGACACCCGCTCGCGGGAACCGCGCGCCGCAGGGCCGCGTTCTACGGCGGACCAGAAAGGGAAACGCACCATGAAAGTCGTCGATGAGCATGTCGAAGTTACCGAGACCGAAGCGAGCGGGGGCGTCAAAGGGCATAATGTCCGCTACGTACTGGCTTTCTCGCTGATCGCGGTGATTGTCGTCCTGTCTGCGATCTGGATCATTCCGGCCTTGCTGCAGCCCTGATCGGCACTCATTTCGCCCTTGTGAGGCGGACGAGTTCCTCCTCGGCATCCGGCGTGTCCTCCATGTAGATGGTCCGAACGGGCTGTTTGAATTTGCGCGTATGGAGCTTGTCATAACCCCGGTCGCCCGTCGTCGCGACCTTGAGCAGGCTGGTGATCGTGTCGCCCGTCGCGACATTCCAGCTCATCTCGTCGCCGTCATGGGCATAGGTCCGGCTGTAAATCGTCGAATCGAGCCCGATCAGCCGCATTCGCGGCCGCTCCTTCGTCCGCGCTACACGATAACGATAAGTCGCCGACAAGGCGGTGGTGCCGCTGGACAGATCCCGGATCGTCAGCACACCCTTCTCGATCGTCAGCCCCGCGGCACCGAGCGGATAGGGTTCGAGCTTCAATTCGCCCGCAGGCTCGTGCCCGATATCGACTTCGCTGCGATAGCTGAGCATGACGCGCAGCGTGCGCGCGTCGGGGCTCGCCACGACATACACGGTGTCGTTATCGCCGTCGCCATTCAGGTCTCCGTCGAGGCGCGTCTCGATCTCTTCGCCGAGTTCGAGCCAGTCGTTCAATGCGGCATCGCTGATCGGCGGCATTGCGGGCCGGTCGGTTGCCTGCGCCAGGCCGCACAGCGAAAAGGCCGCGATCAATCCCAGGCTACGCATCACGTCATCTCCCCCTCGATCACCGTCAGATTATCAGCTGGTACCAAATCGTCCAGCCGGCCCCGGTGATCTGGCGCACAATCCAGTTTCCGCTTTCCTACATTATCTCGCTGACCTACCGTTGCTTTCGGGGTCTTTTGACGTCGCTGACATGTGATTTGCGAGTGAAGTTGCGCAGATTTCCGCCACATTTCGCGCGGAACTGAAAATGCGTCGAGGGGGCAGGCAGTTGAGAAAATCATGGCGGATCGGCGCGCTCGGCGCCGCGATCCTGGGGCTAGCGCATCTGGCGCCGCCCGCGGCGGCGCAGCCGTCGGGAAACTGCGGCACCGCGCCCCTGCGCGGAGAGCGCGTGGCGCTGCTGATCGGCAACAGCGCCTATAACGATTGGGAATGGCCGTCGCTCAAAAACGCCGTGAACGACATTGACTATGTTTGCGACGCCTTTGCGAAGGCGGGCATTTCGCCGCGTATCGTCCGCAATTCCGACAAGGCCGCGCTCGATGCCGAGCTCGTCAAATTCGCCGAAGAGGCGCGGGGCGCGAAATCGGTCATTCTCTATTATGCTGGGCATGGCTTCGAATATGGCGGCCGCAACTGGCTGGTGCCGATGGACGCGCCGCCGGCAACGCGGCGCGCCGATGTCGAGAAGCGCTATCTCTCGATCGAGGCGCTGGTAAAGCGCGTCGTCCCGCAAGGCGCTTTCACCCTGCTTTTCGTCGACGCCTGCCGCACGGCCGAACCGGTCGTTCGCGTCGAGGACGTCAATGTCACGGGCGGCGAAGCCGGGTCGGCGCCGCTCGGCCTGCTCGATATCGGGCAGGGCGCGGTCTTCTATTCGACCGCCAAGGGCCGGCCCGCGCTGGATTTTGCGCCCGTCGGTTCGCCCGTCAGCCCGTTCGCGGCGGCGGTGGTCAAGGAACTCGCCATCCCGGGCCTCGAAATCTCCGACTATTTCAAGATCGTGTCGCGCGAGGTCTATAAGCGGACCTATGGCATGGAGCTGGGGCCGCAGCAGCCGTTCCATTATGGCAGCTGGTTCGACGACTATTATCTGGTCGCGCCGCCCGAACTTCCCACCGCGGTACCAGTGCGGCCTGCGACGACAACGGCGGTGACAATATTGCTTCCCGGCGGCAAGCCCGCGGCGGCGCCCGTGGCGCGAGGTCCCGCACCCGCTGGCGATCCACTCGCCGATATCGGGCTCGACCGGCTGGCGATCGAGGACGAGCCGATCCTGATCGCCGATGTGCTGTCACGTCATCCGGCCGCGGAACTGATCGGCCTCGCCGACGGCGGCCATCCGCTGGCGCAGCATCTCGCCGGCTATATGTTCGCGCTCGGCGTCGGGGTGAAGAAGGACTTGCCGCGCGCCCGCGCCTATCTCGAAAAATCGGCGGCGCAGGGTTTTGCGGCGGGTCAGCAGGAACTGGCCTATCTGCTGCTCGAAAACGATCCGACGCCCGAGAATGTGAAGCGCGCCTACGACCTGTATGTGGCGGCGTCGAACGCCGGCTTTTCAAAGGCCAAGACGCATCTCGCCTACCGCCTTGCATCGGGCACGTTCGGTCCGGCCGATTTCGTCCGTTCACAGGCGCTCTACACGGAGGCGGCAGCCAAGGGGCATCCGGCCGCGATCTTTGCGCTCACCTATTTTCCCGATGCCCGCGCGGCCAACCTCGCGCGGCTGCGCGACATCGCGAAAAGCGGCAATCCCGAGGGCAGTCATTGGCTTTGCGAAGCCCATTTCGCCGCAAAGACGCTCGCGGCGGCGATCGAGGACTGCGGGGTCGGTGCCCGCGCGGGCTTCGCGGGCTCGCGCGCGATCCTTGCATATGCTTATGCCGAGGGCGACGGCCTTGCCGCCGATGCCAAAGAAGCGGCGCACTGGGCGAAACTCGCGCGCGACCTGCCCGAACTGAGGAAAGACCAGCGTGATCTTATCGCGGGCATCGGCGAATGAGGGTCAGGGATAGCTGACCGTCATCACCTCCCATTCTTTCGCTCCGCCGGGAAGCTGCACCGTGCGTACGTCGCCGACTGCCGCGCCGCGCAACGCGCGGGCGAGGGGGCTGTTCCAGCCGATCCGGCCGTCGCCGGCCTCGGACTCGTCGTCCCCGACGAGCGTCACGATACGCCGCGTATCGTCGTCGTCGGCGAGTTCGACGGTGGCGCCAAACCAGATGCGGCTCTTGTCGGGCTGCGCAGCCGGATCGACGATCCGTGCCGCCTTCATCCGCCGGGCGAGAAAGCCAAGCCGACGGTCGATCTCGCGCAGCCGCTTGCGGCCATAGATATAATCGCCGTTCTCGCTGCGATCGCCATTGCCCGCGGCCCAGCTGATCACCTCGACCAGCTTCGGCCGCTCGTCGCCGAGCAGCGCATCATATTCGAAGCGCAGCGCCGCATAGCCCGTGGGCGAAATGATATTGGTCTTTTCCTCCGCCACCGGGACTTATCCCGGCGTACGTTTGCCGAGGTAGAAGCTCAGCGGCGCCTTGGGCAAAGAACGGCCGTCGCGGAGCGTGTCATAGACGACGGCATTTTCTAGCACGCGCTGAACATAGTTGCGCGTTTCGAAGATCGGAATCGCCTCGATCCAGTCGACCATCTCGATCCCGCCGCCCCGCGGATCGCCATTGGCGCGCAGCCATTTGTTCACATTGCCCGGACCGGCATTATACGCCGCGACCGCCAGCGGATAGCTGCCACCGAAATAGCTCAGCATCTGCTGGAAATAGGTCGAGCCCAACGTCATATTATACCCGGTGTCGGTGGTCAGCGAACCGGCGTCGTAACTCAGCCCCAGCTTGCCAGCGACCTCGCGCGCCGTTCCCGGCATCAACTGCATCATGCCGCGCGCGCCGGCGTGGCTGATCGCCGCGCGGTCGAACTGGCTTTCCTGCCGCGTAATCGCATGGATGAAGGTCCAGTTGCTCTCGTGCCCCATGGGGACTCGAACAGTCGGAAATCCAGATACCTCGAC
>CAUUIU010000056.1:0-12821 GCA_963545025.1 uncultured Sphingopyxis sp.
ACACTTCTAGCTTCGTCGGCAGCGTCAGATGTGTATAAGAGACAGGTGCAGGTCAATATGCGGGCGGGGCGCCTGCCGCCGGCCGAGAACAATGGAGTCGCTTATCTCAAGATCCCGATCGACCGGCTGTGAGCGCCGCCGCCCTTCCCTGAATGGAGAGATTATGACCATCAAGACCCTGAGCCCGGGACTGGGCGTATCGCCGCAGATCGGCCCGGCGGACGTCGCCGCACTGGCCGCATCGGGCTTCCGCTCGATCATCTGCAACCGTCCCGACGATGAAGAGCGGGGCCAACCTTCGGCGGTCGCAGTTGCGGCGGCAGCCGACGCGCTGGGCCTCCGTTTCATTCACATCCCTGTCGTTGCGGGCACGATCGATGAAGGCGATGCCGCGGCGATGACGCGCGCGCTCGCCGAACTCCCGGGCCCCGTGCTCGCTTATTGCCGCTCGGGCGCGCGCTCGGAACAACTTGCGACAATGGCTGCGGCCCGCGGCGAAGACGGTGGGATAGCGCGTTACGACATCGTCGTGATCGGAGGCGGCAGCGCGGGGATCGCGGTCGCCGCGAGTATTCTCCGGCGCCGTCCGGACGCGTCGCTCGCGATCGTCGAGCCTAGCGAGGATCATTATTACCAGCCGGGCTGGACGATGGTCGGCGCCGGCGTTTTCGCGCCGGAGGTCACGCGGCGGGACGAGGCTGGGTTGATTCCGGCGGGCGCCGAATGGATCCGCGCCGCCGCAGCGTCCTTCGATCCCGCGAACAACGGGGTCACGCTCGCCGACGGGCGCGTGGTCGCCTATCGCGCGCTGGTCGTCTGTCCGGGGCTGAAACTCGACTGGGACGCAATTCCGGGTCTTGCTGCGGCGCTCGGTTCGGACGGCGTGACCTCCAATTATCGCTTCGACCTGGCGTCCTACACCGACCGGCTCGTTCGCCGGTTCCGCGGCGGGCGCGCCTTGTTCACCCAGCCGCCGATGCCGATCAAATGCGCCGGCGCACCGCAGAAGGCGATGTATCTCTCATGCCACCGCTGGGAACGCGCGGGGGTTCTCGGCAGTGCCGAGGTCCAATTCCACAATGCCGCGCCCGCGCTGTTCGGCGTTGCTGCCTATGTGCCCGCACTCGAAGCCTATATCGCGCGCTACGGCATCGATCTGCAGCTCGAATCGCGCCTTGTCTCGATCGATGGCGCGGCGAAGGTCGCGCTGTTCGAGCAGCGCCGCGGCGATACGGTGCGCCGCGTCGAAGAGCGTTTCGACATGATCCATGTCGTGCCGCCGCAAGTCGCGCCGGCTTTCATCGCGACAAGCCCGCTCGCCGCGCCTTCGGGTTTCGTCGCGGTCGACGAGGCGACGCTGCGCCACCCCGATCATGCCAACATCTTCGCTCTCGGCGACGTCGCCGCGACGACCAATGCCAAGACCGCCGCGGCGGCGCGCAAGCAGGCGCCGGTCGTCGCGCTCAACCTGCTCGCGGCGCTCGAAGGCGCGCCCCCCGTTGCTGTCTATAATGGCTATGGCAGCTGTCCGCTCACCGTCGAGGCGGGCAAGATCGTGCTCGCCGAATTCGGTTATGGCGGCAAATTGCTCCCAACCTTTCCCAAATGGCTGATCGACGGGACGCGGCCCTCGCGCCTGTCGTGGCTGCTCAAGGAAAAGATCCTGCCGCCGCTCTACTGGCATGGCATGCTCAAGGGTCGCGAATGGCTCGCGGCACCCGAACGGCGCGGCGAAGGCGGGTGACGCTCGACACCGTCCAATATCTGCTCGGCGCGCTGTCTGGCGGGATCGTCGGCTTTACCCTCGGTCTCGTCGGAGGCGGCGGGTCGATCCTCGCGGTTCCGCTGATGGTCTATCTCGTCGGCGTTGCGAGCCCGCATGTCGCGATCGGGACGAGCGCGCTCGCGGTGGCCGCCAATGCCGCCTCGGGGCTCGCGCAACACGCTCGCGCAGGCACGGTCAAATGGCGCTGCGGTTTCCTCTACGCTGCGAGCGGCGTCGTCGGCGCGCTCGGCGGGTCGACCATCGGCAAGGCGATCGACGGGCAGAAACTGCTCTTCCTCTTCGCGTTGCTGATGCTCGTCGTGGGGACGCTGATGCTGCGCGGGCGGAACGATCCGGGCATCGAGGGCGCCGCCTGCAACCGCCATAATGCGCCCAAGGTGCTTGGCTATGGGCTCGGAACCGGTGGATTCTCGGGCTTTTTCGGCATCGGGGGTGGTTTCCTGATCGTGCCGGGGTTAATTGCGTCCACGAAAATGCCAATCCTCAACGCGGTCGGCACAAGCCTCGTCGCGGTCACCGCCTTCGGGCTGACCACAGCGCTGAGCTACGCCGCATCGGGGCTGATCGACTGGAAGCTCGCCGCGACCTTCATCGCAGGCGGCCTGTTCGGCGGCATCGCCGGGACCCGCGCAGCGCGGACACTGTCGAGCAGGGGCGGGCTGACCGCCATCTTCGCTGGGCTGATTTTCGCTGTCGCGGCCTATATGCTTGTCCGGAGCGCGGGCGCCCTCTTTGCCGGGACCGGCGGTTGATGTTCGTGCCGCCCGCCGCCATTCTGCCCTTTCGCCTGCGTGCCGATCCCACGCACCCTTGTTCCCTCGACCACGGAGACGCTTTGTCATGACCGCGCCGTCCGAGGGCTTCGCTCTCCAAGAGGAGCCAGGCGCAGGCGACGCGCCGCCGACCGGGCTCGCCCGTTGGAAGCTTGTCGGACCCGGTATCGTCGTCGCTGCGACCGGAGTCGGCGCGGGCGATCTCGTCGCGACGCTGATAGCGGGCGCGCGCTTCGGCTATGCGTTGCTCTGGGCGGCGGTCATCGGGTGCATCGTCAAGATTGCGCTCGCCGAGGCGACGGGCCGCTATCATCTCGCAACCGGATCCACGATCCTCGAGGGCTGGCGCTCGCTCGGCTGCTGGACGAGCTGGTATTTCGGCATCTACATCATTCTCTGGGGCTTTGTGTATGGCGGCACCGCGATGAGCGCGACCGCGCTGCCGCTGTCGGCGCTCTTTCCCGACGTGCTGCCCTTCTGGGCCTGGGGCGGACTCTCGGGCCTGCTGGGGGCCGCCTTCGTGCTGCTCAATCGCTATGCGATCTTCGAAGCGGCGATGAAGCTGTTCATCGGCATCATGTTTGTCGTGGTGGTCGGCCTCGCCATCCTCGTCGCGCCAAACTTGGGGGAAGCACTGGGCGGGCTCGTTCCGCGCCTTCCAGACGGTTCGGTAATCTACACCCTTGGCTTGATCGGCGGCGTCGGCGGCACGATCACGCTCGCCGCCTATGGCTATTGGGTCAACGCCAAAGGTTGGCATTCGCCCGCCTGGATGGGGATGATGCGGTTCGACAACCGCGTTGCCTATATCGTCACCGGCATCTTCGTCGCGGCGATGCTCATCGTCGGTGCCGAACTTCTCCATGCCGCGCAGATCAGCCTCGCCGGCGGCGACCGCGGGCTGCTCGATCTCGAGGCGGTACTTGCCGACCGGTTCGGGCCGCGGGTGGCGACGATTTTCCTGGTCGGCTTTCTTGCCACCACCTTCTCGTCGATCCTCGGCGTCTGGCAGGGCGTGTCGCTGCTGTTCGCCGACTTTGTGCGCAATATGCGCGGCACGCATGCGGCGGGCGACCGGACGGACCTCGAGATCAGCCCGGCTTTCCGCTTCTATGTGCTGTGGCTGACCTTTCCGCCGATGATCCTGCTCACGCTCGGCCAGCCCTTCGCACTCATCATCGCCTACGGCGCGTTCGGCGCCTTCTTCATGCCGTTTCTCGCCCTGACGCTGATCTGGCTGCTCAACGGGCGGGCGGTCCCGCGCGAATGGCGGTCGGGCTGGCTCTCAAATCTCCTTCTCGCGCTGGCATCGATCCTGTTCGTGGTTCTTTGCGCACACCAGATCTGGTCGATGCTCTAGCGCGCGGCGACCGGTCTTTCGGTCACATATGATCAACCGAACCAGGGCTCCGAGAGCGGATCGGCGTGGGGACAAGCAGCCATCTTCACAAACACGCGTCACGATTCACAGCTGCTTGGAACCCGCTCGCGCTCGGCGCCTACGCCACTTCCTGTCTTTCTACGCCATTGGACGACGACACCAAAAGTTTGTTGAATTTGGCCGCTTAGTGCGTCTCTTACTCATCCCCGTCGAGCCGGGCGCTGTGCCCTGCTCCGAGAAACGGGATCCCCGATGGACGCAGAATCGGTCCGGATTGAAGCACGCCATCGCAGCGAGCCTATGCTGAGCACGGCGCTGGCTGCGATAGCCGACTGGCACGCCAGTCCCAGGATCAACGCCATGGGGGATGACCGCGAGTTCAGCAACCAGCGGCGGCGGACATGACGGGCCAGCAGCCTGACCGGATCCTCCGGATGAAGACCGTTCTTGTCCGGACCGGCCTGTCCAAGTCGACGCTCTACCGCAGGATTGCCGAGGGTACGTTTCCGTCGCAAATCAAAATCGGAGAGCAAAGCACGGGCTGGTATGAATCCGAAGTCAATCGGTGGGTGGCAAATCCTTCGGGTTATCGGGCACCCTCTCGGCCCGTCACACCGGCATATTAGGTCGGATTTTCGCAACAGTCGCCGTGATCGGTGGCCGGTCGTCGTCGGCCGTTCAGCCGTCCGGAAGTCACGATCCTCGGGCTGCGCGCCTTCGTCACAACAATGGACGCGGCTGCACCGCCTTCCATTCGTCGCCCGTAATGAATGCACCCCACTCATCGAGCAGCATGCGCCGCATCTCGAGAAAGCTAGCGCGGTTATAGGCTTTGATAACCGCGTCGGGGATGACGTGAGAAAGGGCCGCTTCGGCGACGGGCTCGGGGATAAATGGCTGCTGTTCCGCCGCCCATGTGCGCAAGCTGCTCCGGAAACCGTGCGGAACCCATGGCATATCATCATCCCGCATGATCTTCGAGATCGTCATGTCACTCAGCGTCGTTCCCTTCCGGTTCGCAAAGATCAGCGCGTCAGGGTCATGGGATGCGGAATAGGCCGCGGCGCGCGCTAGGATGTCGAGGGCCGGCTTATTCAGCGTGACGATATGCTTTTGATCGGATTTGCGCATGAGCTCGGCCGGGCGCTCCCACTCCGCTTTTTTCCGATCGATGTGGCGCCATTGCGCCTCGCGCACTTCGATCGAGCGAGCTCCCGTCGCAATCAGGAACATAAGTGCGAGGCGACCGACGGTCTCACCGGCACCGGAGAGATCACGCCAGTACAGCGGCACCTTTTCATATGGCATGGACGGGTAATTGCGGCCGCTCGATTTCGGTTTTCCGGTGAGCGCCCTGACTTGTTCGCGCGGTGCGCCATATTCGCGCCACCTCTTTGCTGCGGCGTAGTCGAGTACGGTCGCGATGTGTTGGCGAACTTTCTTCGCGGTTGCAGGCTTCGCCACCCAAATCGGTTTGAGAGCTTCGGCAACATCGTCGGCATGGATGGTATCCACCGGCATTTTCCCGAGCTTTGGATAGGCGTGCTCCTCCAGTCTTGCCAGGAACGCCTTGGAAGACCGGTCGCTCCAGCCATGGCTTTGCGCACCGTGCGCAGCAATTGCTGCCGCTTCGAAAGTCGGCGTCGACTTTTGCTCGATGCGCGCGGGGCGTTTGCGAACGGCGGTTGGATCGCGGCCCGCTTTGGCCACGTTGCGGATGCGCACCGCTAGTTCGCGCGCTTCTGCCAGTGTGAGATGGCTTCGCTCTTCAATTGGGATGTCATCGCCCACGGAACTCGGCTGGATGAGAATGTGCCTTTGCAAGCCACCCAAACCAATGTCGCGACGCCGGCCATTCACCATAACGCGCAAGATCCATGAGCGGCATCCAGTTTCCCCGACAAGAAGATATAACCCATTCCCATCACAGTGGCGTCCAGGCTTTGCGTTCAGAACATATTTTGCAGTCAGCTGTCGCATCTTTCCCCTCAAACCCAACCTACGAATTTATCCACACCTCCTCCCTCAAAAAATGAGGGAAGAGATGGCTCTCGGTGGGAAGCGATGGTATCAGATGTCAGGAAAAATTACTACAAGATTTCAATGGCTTTGGAGCCAAATGGGACCGTATCGGACCGATATTTTTGCCCTCGCGGGGCATCCAGACTTCCCTCATCGCCTGTCCGAAGTAGAGCGCGGCCGCTGCGCTCCGGCTTTCGTTCGTCTAGCGTTGGCCGCCCTGTCCGGCGCGGGCAAATTTGACGCACTCGCACCGCAGCGCTGGCGATTCGAATTTTGCGGCGATAAGTCCGGACGATGACGATGACGATGACGATGACGATGACCCGATCCGCCTTGATCGCCCTGACCGGCGGCGCGTTGCTCGCAGGCGTCGCGGCCTGCAGCGATGCGCCCGCGGAGCGGCAGGCGGCCGCCGCGACGCCGCGCCAGTGCCCCAAGATCGCCGACACGCCGGTGAAGCTCGCCGGCGGCCGTTTCGAGATGGGTGAGGACGATGTCTATGCCGAGGAGGGGCCGGTGCGGCCGACGACGGTCGCGGGCTTCTGGATCGACCCGCACGAGGTCACCAACCGCCAGTTCGCCGCTTTCGTCCGGGCAACGCGCTATGTCACTGTCGCCGAAAAGCCGGTCGATCCGAAGCAATTTCGGGTTCCCGCCGACCAGATCCCGCCCGATATGCTCAAGGCCGGGTCGGCGGTGTTCACGGCGCCCGATTTCCCGTCGAACAATTATTCCGACTGGTGGGACTATGTCCCCGGCGCGAACTGGAAAAAGCCCTATGGCCCGGGCGGCGCCGACGCGGTGGCGAACGAACCCGCGGTCCATCTCGCGTGGGACGACATGGTCGCTTATGCCAAATGGGCGGGGGGGCGCATCCCGACCGAGGCCGAATGGGAATATGCGGCGAGCGCGGGCGAGCGGTCCAAGAATGTCCAGCCCGCTGAGGCGAACAGCTGGCAGGGTGCCTTCCCGAACTACAATGCCGAGACCGACGGCTTCAAGGGCGTGTCGCCGGTCGGCTGTTACAAGGCCAACGCCAACGGCCTTTACGACATGGTCGGCAATGTCTGGGAAGTGACCGCCGATTTCTTCAAGCCGGGGCACGATCCCGCTGACACGGACAATCCGAAGGGTCCCGCCACGAAGGACTCCGATGACCCCTATAATCCCGGCATGCCGTCGCGGACGGTGAAGGGCGGCAGCTATTTGTGCGCGCCCAACTATTGCCAGCGCTACCGTCCCGCCTCGCGCCAGGGGCGCGACCCCGGGCTTGGCACGAGCAATGTCGGATTTCGTCTTGTCTATGACGAGGCCCCGAACAGCTAGGATCGACGCATTTTTCGCGTCGGGGCGCGATCAATCGCGTCTTTCCTTCGTCTCGGCGCGCTTCTCCTTGTCAATTAATTCAGTTGAATTACTTTGCGGCCTTCAGGGACGTATTCCGAGTCGACCGATCCGCTTTCGTTTTTCGACCGAAAGGACCGCCATGGCCACGCAGCTTCATTCTCCCGATCTTTTCGACGCCGCCCGCTCGCTGGGCATCTCGATTTCGCCAGCGACCCCGACGATCGGCGCCGAAATCTCCGGCCTCAACCTCGACCGGCCGCTGTCGTCGGCCGAATGGGATCTGCTCCGCGCCGCCTGGCTCGAGTATAAAGTCGTCTTCTTTCGCGATCAGGATATCAGCCACGAAAGCCATGTCCGGCTCGGCGCGCTTTTTGGCGAGCTCGAAGGCCATCCGGTGATCCCGCATGTTGAGGGCTATCCCGAAATCCTGCGCATCGAAGGCGTCGAGGGGGTGCAGCTGACCGCCGAGACGCTTGCGCCGTTCCAAGCCTATAACAAATGGCACACCGACGTGACCTTTCGCGAGCGGCCGTCGATCGCGTCGATCCTGCGCGCGCGGGTGCTGCCGCCGCTCGGCGGCGACACGATGTGGGCCGACACCGCCGCCGCCTATGCCGGCCTGCCGCAGGCAGTGAAGGACCGGATTGAAGGGCTGGAGGCCGAACATGACATCGTGCGCAGCTTCGGCGGCCGGGTGTCGGAAGAAAAACGCGCGCAGCTCGCGCGCGACTTCCCGCCGGTGCGCCATCCCGTGGTGCGCACGCATCCCGAAACCGGCGCGAAGATCCTCTACGTCAATTACACCTTCACCAGCCGGATCGTCGGCCTGCCCGAGGAAGAGAGCGACAGCCTGCTCCGCCTGCTGTTCGACCGCATCAAGGTGCCCGAATATCAGGTGCGCTTCCGTTGGACCCCGAACGCGATCGGCATTTGGGACAATCGTTCGACGCAGCATTATGCGGTCGGCGACTATTGGCCCGAATATCGCGCGCTCGAACGTGTGACCGTGTCGGGCGATGTGGTAACGCGGTGAACTTGATCACCACCGAACTTCATGCGCCGCGTCCCCGCTTTCGCACCGCGACGCGCGTCGCGATCGTCGGTGCGGGCTTTTCGGGGACGATGCTCGCGCTGAACCTGCTCGAACAGGCCGATGTCGAGGTGCTGCTGATCGAACGCGACCGGCACCGCATGGGCGCCGGGGTCGCGTATAGCAGTTCGGAAAATTCGCACCTGCTGAACGTCCGCGCGGGCAATATGAGCGCCTTTGCCGACCGGCCCGACCATTTCTGCGATTGGCTGGCGGCACGCGGGCTCGGCTGCGACGCCGCTTTCGTCACCCGCGCGACCTATGGCCGCTATCTGCGCGAGGCGCTCGCCGATGCGATGGAGCGCTATGGCCGGCGCCTGAAACTGGTCGATGACGAAGTGCTCGATATTGAAGAGCGCGGCGGGCAAGTGACGCTCGGCCTCGTCAATGGCGGGCTGATCGAGGCCGACCGCGCGGTGCTCGCGATCGGCAATCTGCCGCCGCACGACCCGCCCGCGCTCGCCGGCCTGTCGCTGCCGGCGTGGAATTACATCGGCGACCCTTGGGCGGGCGACTTTACCGAAGGGCTGGCGCCCGACGCGACGGTGATGGTGGTCGGCACCGGGCTGACCGCGGTCGATGTGATCCTGCGGCTGGTCGGGCAGGGCTTTACCGGGCCGATCGTCGCGCTGTCGCGGCGCGGCCTGCGCCCGCACCGCCATCTCGAGGGCCTGCCGCGCCCGAAACCCGTGCTCGCCAAGCCCGCGCCCGAATTGTCCGAACTCGTCGGCTGGGCACGCGGCGAGGCGCGGGCGCGCGACTGGCGGCTGGTCGTCGATTCGATCCGCCCGATCACCCAGATGATGTGGGCGTCGGCCGACGCTGACAAGCGCGCGCGCTTCCTGCGCCACCTCCGCCCTTTCTGGGACGTGCATCGCCACCGGCTGGCACCCGAAGTCGCCGACCGGATCGATGCGCTCGTCGCGTCGGGGCAGCTCAGCTTTCGCGCCGGCAAGATCGCACGGGTGGCGGTCGAGCACGATGGGCTGGCGGTATCGTGGCTGCCGCGCGGCGAGGATGCTCTGACGGTGACCCGCGCCGCGCGGATGATCAACTGCACCGGGCCGCAGGGCGATCTGCTGCGCTCGTCGGATCCGCTGGTGAAACGCATGCTCGCATCGCGCCGCATCAGCCCCGACGCGCTGCGGCTCGGGCTCGACATCGACCGCGACGGCCATGTCGTCGACGCAAAGGGCCGCCCGTCCGAACATATTCTCGCAATCGGCCCGATGACGCGCGGCGACCTGTGGGAGGTCGTGGCGGTGCCCGACATCCGCATCCAGGTCAGCGCGCTGGCGCGGCGGCTGGTCAACGCCCACTGGATGGGCGGCGAGGGGCTTTAACGGGCGCCCGCCCAATAAATATCATTCCCCTGCATCCACTCCGCCGCGCGATGGCGTCTAGCTCATGAACGGCCTGTGCCGGTCCGGGCGGCGGCTCCGCGCGGCTCGATGATCTGATGCTCCCCGTGCCAGATCATCGTCCGGCTTGCCGGGAGTCGCCGCCTGTGTTTTTACCGTGTCGCAGCGGCACGAAGGAGAATGAAGATGGGCCTGTTGATTGCCGCCGCGGCTGCTGCCGCCACCGTTTCCGCCCCGGCCGCCGTGCCGCCCGCCGCGACGGCGATCCCGGTCGGAGGGGGGCAGACGGTCAGTGCGGAGGATGTTGCCGCCTATATCAGCCCGCGCGAGGTTGCCGCTTGGGTGCCCGCCCCGCCGCCGACCACGGAACTGGTCGCGGTCAGCGACCAGTTCTTCAGCTTGCTCGAAAGCGTGACCTTCGTGGCGCTGTGCGCGGTCGGCTTCTTTCTGCTCGCGCGGCTGCTCCATGCGTGGATGCTCCACCGTTCGATCCGCCGCGCGCTCGAGGCAAAGTCGGATTCGGTCAGCCCGCTGATCGAAAAGCTCAACAAGCCTTATGAACATTTGGGCAGCCAGCCCGGCACCGACACGCCGGGCGACGACCGCAACGGGCTCGTGCTGCTCGCGATCGGCCTCGCGATGGCTGGCTTCGGGCTGATCCAGGGGCATGAACAGATCATCCGCATCGCGGCGGGGGCCGCGCTCTTCCCCGCCTTCGTCGGCGTCGCCTTGCTCGTCCGCCGCCGCCTCGCGCGCGCGGCGGCTGCCGAGGAGCGTGCCGCTGCGTGATGATGGAGGCGCCGATGAGGATTGGGCTCTCAACCAGCGTGTCGCTGCGGGAGATCGCGCCGCTTTCCAGCTCCTCGTGCTCCGGCACGAGGGGCGATTGCGCGCCTTCCTTGCGCGTGCCGCGGGATGCGATGCCGACGATCTGGCGCAGGAGGCGTTCGTTCGCGCGTGGCAGCGCGCGGGCGATTACCGGGGGCAGGGCAGCTATGCGGCGTGGGTCATGGGGATCGGCTGGCGCCTTTTCCTCGACCAGCGGCGTACCGCTCGGCGGCGCGAGGGACTGGCGGCGCAGGACGACGAAGCCGTCGTCGCAGCCGACCCGCGCCCCGCGCGCGAGGCCGCGATCGACGCCGACCGCCTGCTTGGTCAGCTATCGCCGCAAGAACGCGCCGCGCTTACGCTTTGTTTCGGCCATGGCTGGTCGCACAGCGAGGCGGCCGAGATCATGGGCCTGCCGCTCGGAACGCTCAAATCTCTGGTCTTGCGCGGGCGCGCCAAGGCGCAGAAAATGATCGGCGAAGGAGTCGCGTCATGACCCGGCCCATCGACGACGCGCAGTTCGATGCTATGCTCGGCGACCTGCTGGCACCGCCCGCGCGCGGCGGCGATCGCGGCTTCGTGCAGGCGGTCGAGCGGACGATCGACATGCAAGCCGTTTATGCGCGGGCGCGCGCGCGCTTCTGGCGCAGCTTCGCGTTCGAGGCGCTGGCGGTTGCCGCGCTGCTGGCGGCGCTATGGCTGCTTTCGTCGACACCACTGCTGGCGCCGCTCGCGGGGCGAGGGCATTGGGGGCTTGCGCCGCCGGCGCTGCTGATCCTGATGCTGTGGTTCGGCAGCACCCAGCGCTGGCGCCAGATCTGACCGGCGCCAGCGGCGACCCAATCAGGCGTCGGCTTCACCCTCTTCGGTTTCGAGAAGCGCGGGCGCGGCGCGCGGCTTGCGCCCGCGCGGTGCCGCCGGAGCCGCTTCCTCGATCGCGGCGGCGCCCTTGACCAGCGCATCGAGCGAGCCGCCGTCGAAGCCCAGCTCCTTCATCAGGCTGTCGATCACCGGCGCCTGCGCGCGATAGGCGAGCGCTGCCGAAACGGCATTGCTGGCGAGGTTGCCCCCGTTGCCATTAGCATCGTTATTACCGCCGTTCGCGGCACTGCCGCCCGTCTGGTTGATCCCGTCGACCTGAATGATTTTGATCGAATCGATCGCTTCCATCGGCTTGGCGGCCTCGCGCACGACTTCGGGCAGGACCTTGAGCAACGCCAATTTGGTCTGCAGCGAAATCTGGTTCGATGACAGCAGGTTCGCCGCCTCGTTGATCGCACGCTGGCCGGCGGCCTCGACCTCGAAACGGATGCGCGCGGCTTCGGCGCGCAGCTTTTCGGCTTCGGCCTGGCCTTCGGCTTCGAACCGCAGCGCGGCGGCGCGGTTCGACGCGGCTTCCTTTTCGGCCTCGGCCTCGACCTTCACCGAAATCGCCTGGCGCTCGGCTTCCTTCGCCGCCTCGATCAGCTCGATGCGCTTCGAACGCTCGGCGACCTCGGTTTCGCGCGCGGTGGCGACCTGTTCCTCGGCAGCGACGGCGATCGCGCGCGCGGCGTCGGCTTCGCCGCGCGCCTGACTTTCCTCGCGGCTCTTGTTTTGGATCAGGATCTGCTGTTCCTGCCGGGCGAGCTCGATCGCCTGTTCCTGCGCGATGCGCGCTTCCTCGATCGCGCGGTCGGCCTCGATCTGCTTGGCGTCGACCAGTTGCTTCGCCTGGATGCGTGCGTTGTCCGCTTCCTGATTGCGTTGCGCCTGCTCGCGTGCAATTTCGGCGGCCTGCGCGGCGCGGCGCATCTCGACCTCGCGCTCCTGCTCCAGCCGGGCGAATTCATTGTCGCGCGAAATTTCGAAACTGCGCTTGTCGGCCTCCAGATTCTTCGTCTCGATCTGGACGCGCGTATCCTGTTCGATGTCGTTGCGCGCCTTCTTGCGCAGCTCGATCTGCTCGGTCAGCTTGGTCAGGCCTTCGGCGTCGAAGGCGTTGTTGGCATTGAAATGCTCGATCGATGTCTGGTCGAGCCCGGTCAGCGACACCGATTCAAGTTCGAGCCCGTTCATCGACAGGTCGTTCGAACTGACCTGCTGCACCTTCTGGACGAAGTCGGCGCGCTGTTCGTGCAACTGGTTCATCGTCATGCCTGCGGCCACCGACCGCAGCGCGTCGACGAACTTGCCTTCGACCAGATCTGTCTCTTATACACATCTGACGCTGCCGACGAAGCTAGAAGTGTAG
>CAUUIU010000057.1:0-12613 GCA_963545025.1 uncultured Sphingopyxis sp.
GATCGCTCAGTGTCTCGTGGGCTCGGAGATGTGTATAAGAGACAGATCATCGACCATTCGCACAAGCGCCGGTCGGACGTCACGATCAACGACGATCTGCTCTGCCAAACCTTGAGTATGCGCGTCAACCAGTGCGTGCGCCCGGCAGTCAGCCGTGCCTTCAACTTCGATGCAACGCGCATGGAGCGCTATCTGATCGCCTGCTACGATGCGTCGGTCGGCGGTCATTTTCGCCCGCACCGCGACAATACGACCAAGGGAACCGCGCATCGGCGGTTCGCGGTGACGATCAATCTCAACGCGGACTTCGACGGTGGAGAACTGCGCTTTCCGGAATTTGGCCGGCGCACCTATCGCGCGCCGCCGGGGGGAGCGATCGTATTCGGCTGCGGGCTGTTGCACGAGGCGACGCCAGTCACCCGCGGGCAGCGATACGCCTTCCTGCCCTTCCTATATGACGATGCGGCCGCGGCCGTCCGCGCGGCGAACAATGAGTTTCTGGGTGAAGGAGTCGGCAAATATCAGCACCGCTGAGGCCTCGGCCACTCAAAGCTCGATCGAGATTTTGACGTTCTGCGCGTTGATGCCGGCGAGCGCGGCTATGCTTAGCCGCGCCGCATAAATCATGATCCGAAGCCGATGGGGATTGGCCAGCCCGTCGGGAATCTCGCCGCTCTGCCATCCGGTGCCTAGCAAGTCGATCTCACCGCGCGGCAGTATCGCCCCAGGCGTGCCTACAAGCTCCATTTCGGAAATGCCGAGTGCATTCGCCAGCGTGTGCAAATTGCTCTGACGGGGCTGCGTCTTGCCCGACTCCCACGCCCAGATGGTCGGCCGGCTGAGCCCCGTGCGCTCGGCAAGTTCCGACCGGCTAAGACCGCATTGCTCGCGCAGTCGGCGAAGCCGCGACGGCAAGGGTTCTTCGGCATCGCCGCCGATGGAATTCATTGAGGCGCTCATGGAAAAACGGCTCCGCGAAACGGCGGCGCGCCATCGGACCGGCCGTCCCGGACGGGGCGGTTTTCCGTGCAGCTGGACATGACGCCAGCTATACCGACGACATAAACCTCCATGGAAGCCTCCCCGAAGCAGTATGCGATTCTGAATGTCGGAGATTGCCGTTTTTTGTCATTCCCTGATGGGGACATGCCCCGAACAGGGGCATATTGGCGGGACAAAATCGCGTCTGCCCGGCCTGACTATGCCTAAAAAGCCGTACCGAAGGTTACCGAGAATGTCCGGCCGCGGTCCCCTTGCTGCCGTAAGACAGGACGGGCGATGTTGAATCGCAGTTTTCCGGGCGCCACGTTGAAGGACAGCCCGACCCCGACGGCAACGCGCGGCTTGGCCGAATTGCCCAGCAAAATCTCGCCCGGCAAAAGCTCCGACTTCTGCGCGCCGAAAACCGAACCCGCATCGACGAAGACGCTGGGGGAAACGCCAAATTTGTCCATTCGGCCGCCAAGACGCATCGCAACTTCGAAACGCCCGACATAATAGGCGCGGCCGCCGATGGCGGTCGTCTGGCCGGGTGCGGCGGTGGTTGGGATCACCTTGGGTCCCAACCCGCGCAGGTCGAACCCGCGCATGCTGTTACCGCCGATATAGAAGCGGTCGAAGAGCGGAACGTCGCGCCCGTCGAACCCCTTCATATAGCCGCCCTCCAGCCCGAGCGAGACGTCGATATTGCCACTGAGGCGGCGATGAAAGGTGCCGCCTGCGCGCAGTCGGATATAGCGCGTCGTGCCGCCGGGACCTGCGATATCCTGCGTCACGCGAAGCTGAAAGCCGCGCGTCGGATCGACCGCGCTGTCGCGCCGGTCGAGGCTGAGCGACAGGCTGAACACCGAATTTTTGGACGGGCCTATCGCGTTGCAGAAGGAATTGCCGTGCAGCCCGATATCGCAGACCGCGTTATTTTGGCGAATGAAGAAATCCTCGTCCGAAAAGCGGTAGTTTGCCGCGATCCGAAACCCGCGGTCGAGCGGCTTCCCGAGATAGAGGTTGATACCCTCTGCGCGATGCCGGAACACCGACGAGTTAATTTTCTCGTCAAAGCCGACCGCGGACGACCGCGAATAAAAGAGCGTCGGCGCAAGGGTCATCTTACTGCCCATGAAATTGGCGTCGGACAGGCCGAGTTCCAAAAGCATCTGGACCTTCGAATAGCGGGCCGATGCGCTGATATCGCGACCGGGGGCGCCGATATTGGTGCGCGACACCTTGACCGAACCGATCGGCCCTTCAACCGACGAATAACCGCCCGAGAGTGCAAGCCCGCCGCGCGAGAGCGTTTCCAGCGAGAGCAGGTCGCGCTCCTTCGCCTGCCCATCGGCCGCGGTGCCGTCGGCACCGACGTCGAGATCGGGTGAGAGAGCGTCGCTTGCCGGCTCATCGCCGTCGCGGTCGGGTGCCGTAGACATCGGTCCGCGGCCGGGCGCCGCGGCAAGAGTAGATGCGGCGGGTTTTTCGGAGGGAGCAGCCGCCCAGGGATCGGCGCCAGGATCGGCTCCAGGTCGCTCAAGGCCGGGATGACCAAGCAGCACCTGTCGCTTGGCGCCAGGGTCGCCGATCCATGACGCCGCCGAAACGTCAGGAGCAAAGGCAGGAAAAGACGCCGCGATAGTCAACACCACGCCGCCGACCGGCTCCGGCAAATCGGAAGTGGCCGCGTGGTCAAGCGGCAGATCGGTTAAGATCGTGAGCGCCGGCGCAGGGAAGTCGGTGGCCTCCATTCCGATAAAGAAGGGCAAGTCCGCTGCGGCCGGAGCAAGTTGGGGTGCATCGAGCATCGGCCCGGACACAGCCGAAGCGGCGAGCGGCAGGGCGACCGACCGCTCGGCCGGCGTTGGCAGGGAATCGAGCCGTTCCATCGTGGCCGGCGCTCCGTCGGCGCGCGCGCGTTCGACAAGACCGCCGAAGGCGGGCGGCAGCGCCGCCCATTCGCCCGACGTCGGCGAGGGCGTATCATAGAGCAGAGGCGGTTCCAGCGGATTCCCGTGCGACGCCTGCTGCGTCTTGATCGCTTCCGATGCACGCGCGGGATCGGGCGGCGGGCCGGAGACGCCTGTTGCAGCGGAGACCGACACCGACCCGACGCGCAGTGGGAGCTGCGGCAGCGGCTGGAGCATCGCCGGTTCGGGCGCGTCAAGCGGCGCCGTTTCCACGATGCCGAAGGTCGCCGCCACCCCCAGCGCAGTTCCCTGCACAACCTGATGGACACCCCGAAAAAGTAATCCGTATCCGGACAACTTCATTTTCCCCCTTTTCGCGGCGGGCTACCCCCGACCTTCACCTCCACTGAAGCCGGGTGGAATCATGATTCCCGGAAGGACCGGTTGAAACTGTCGATCATCGGCTGGAAGAACATCTGCAACATCGAACTCGACCCAAGGTCGATATAGACTTCGGCGGGCATGCCCGACATCAAACGAACATCGGGATAACGCTGCAATTGTTCGGGCGCGATCTCGACAATGACCTTGTAATAGACCTGCTGCGTATCCTTGTCGTAGATCGCGTCGGGGCTGACCTCCTTGACCGTGCCAAGCAGGTTCGGGATCACGCGCGCCTTGTAGGGCGTGAGCTTCACTTCGGCTTTCAGTCCCGGATGGACCATGTCGATGTCGTTGGGCCTGAGCCGGGTCGACACGACGATCTTTTCCGACGACGGTACAATGTCCAGGATCGGTTGCCCGGCGCCGACCACACCGCCCGGCGTGATCAGCCGCAGATTGGCGACTCGGCCGTCGACCGGCGCGACGATCTGTTGCCGGCTGCGAATATCGCTGCTGACTTTCAGCTTTTCGCGCGTTTCGGCGATCCGCAACTGGACCTCGCGCTGCTGGGTGGCGGCTTCGAGCATCATCTGACCGCGCAGCGAGATCATCTGCGCCCGCGTTTCGCCAATATTGTCGCGAAGCCGGTCGAGATTGTTGGTCAATTTTCCTTGCTCGCCTTCGACGAACGCCTTTTGCCGTTGCAGGGCCAGGAGGCGTGATTTGCGTTCGAGCCCTTCGCCGACCAGCATGTTCACGCCCATTTCCTCGTCGTCGAGCAGTTTGGCCTGATCTGTGAGCGCCGCGATCTGGGCGCCCGAGCTGCGTATTTCGGCATTCGACTGACCGACTCTTTGGGAAAGAATCTGCGCCTGTTCGGAAAGCCCGCGGCGGCGTGACCCGAATTCGGCGTTCGACGCCGCGATGATTTCTTTCACCTCGGGGTCGGACGCGACCGCAAGCAGTTCGGCGGGATAGCTGATCGAAGCCAGTCCCAACCGTTCGGCATTCAGCCGGGCATCCTGTGCAAGCAGGCCATAAAGTGACGATCGCAACGCCGCGTCCGACGCGTCATTCTGCGTCGCATCGAGCTGGACGAGCGGCTCGCCGGCGCGCACGCGCTGGCCCTCGATCACGAGGAAGCGCTCGACGATGCCGCCCTCCAGATGCTGTACCGTCCGCCGCCCGCCGCCCGCAGCCTCGAGATATCCGGACGCGATCGCGGCGCTGTTGAGCGGCGCCGACCAACTCCAGATGCCGAAGGCGAGGACGAACAGGCCGATCGAGACGAGCGCCAGCCGCAGCGATCCTTTGACTTTCGGCTCGCCGATGTCGCGCGTCGGCGCGGGCAAGGCGAGCACGGCGCTACCGTCGTTTCTCAAGCGAAAGGGCCCGTTCATGCCCCCATCCCCTTTTGACCGAACATCGCGGGGCTGGCCTTTGCCGGGTCGCCCCGTTGGCCCGCTTCGTTGGTCGGGATTGCGCGGCGTTTGCCCGCCATCTCTTCGACCACGACGCGTGCATCGCCGAATTTCGCGACCTGCCCGTTCATCATCAGCAATATCTTGTCAGCGAGTTCGAGCAGGTTCGACCGATGCGAGACGATGATCGTCGTCATGTTAAGGCCCTTCAGCTTTTTGATCGTCGCGAGCAACGCTGCGTCGCCGCGCGCGTCGAGGCTGGCGTTGGGTTCGTCGAGCACGACGAGCGGCGGCAGGCGGAACAGCGCGCGCGCCAGACCGATCCGCTGCCGCTGCCCGCCCGACAATTGAAATCCGCCATCGGTCAGAACGCAGTCATAGCCGCCGTCGAGCTGCAGGATCATGTCGTGGCAGTCAGCAAGCTTCGCCGCCGCGATCACATCGCTGTCGAGAGCGTCGGGGCGAAAGCGCCCGATATTCTCGCGGACCGTTCCGGGCAACAATTCGACATCCTGCGGCAGATAGCCGACGTTCGGGCCGAAATCGTCGCGCATCCAATCGAAGGTGTCGGCACCGTCGAGGCGCACATTACCCGCGCTGGGTTTCAGCACGCCGACGAGCAAGCGCGACAGCGTGGTCTTGCCCGACGCCGACGGTCCGACGATCGCGAGCGACGTTCCGGCTTCGATCTGGAAGCTCACATTGCGCAGGATCGCGCCTTTCATCCCCGGCGCGGCATAGCTCAATCCTTCGACGGCCATGGCGCCCGTCGGTTTGGGCAGCGCCATCTGCGAAGGACGGGGCGTCGGCAGGTCGCAGAAGCGCGACAGGCGCCGCAAACTCTCGCGCGCCAGGACGAACTGTTTCCAATAACTCATCGCCGCTTCGATCGGCGCAAGCAGCCGCGCGACGAGGATCGACCCCGCGATCATCGCGCCGCCGGTCAGTTGCTGATCGAGAACGAGCAGCGCGCCGACGCCGAGCAGCACGATCTGGACCATGTTGCGTACGAGCTTCATCCACGCGAGGATTTTGCTCGACTGATATTGCGTCGCGTCGACTGCCTCGGCCTCGGCATAATAGCGATCGGTCCAGTGCGCGACGGTGTCGCGCGCCATGCCCATGGCGTCGATCACCTCGCTGTTGCGGACGAGCGATTCGGCATATTGCATATTGTTCGCGGCGAGCATCTGCGCCTCGCCGATGGCGGCGCGGGTCACACGCTCGTTATACCAGGTCAGCCCGAACAGCATCAGTGCCCCGACGGCGGAGATCAGTCCGAAAAGCGGGTGCAGCAGGAATACGACGAGCAGGTAGAGCGGTACCCACAGCATATCGACCACGCTGAAGACCGTGGGGGTCGAGATGAAATTCTTGACCGTCGCGAGTTCGCGCAGTGCCTCGAGCCGCATGTTGGGCGCGATCAGCCGTTGTTCGAGCGAACGGATCAGCAGCGACGGACCAAGCCGCTGCGCCAACCAGGTCCCGACGCGGTTCGCCACCTGCTGGCGTACGCCGTCCAGCACTGCGCCGAGCCCGATCACCAGCGTGATCGCCAGCGCCAGAAAGAACAAAGTGTCCTTGCTCTGGCTGGTCAGGACGCGGTCGAAGACCTGCATCATGTAAAGCGACATGGCGAGCGCCGCCATGTTGGTGATCAGCGAGAAAATGATGAGCCGGACGGCGATCGATCGCTGCGGCCGCAGCACTTCCTTGAGCAGGTTGTCGGGCTTGGCGCCCGCACGGGCGCTCATCAGCGCGTTCAGTGCCATGGTTAGCGCCCCCCGGCGGTCGGGCCATCGCCGGCGGCGTGAAGCGGCAGCACGAGCCCGGAGATCAGCCCGGCGAGTTCCATCTGACGATGCACACCCAGCTTCGCGCGAACGCGTTTGAGATAGGTGCGTGCGGTTTCTTCGGACAGTCCGCACCCTTCGGCCGCATTGCCGAGGCTGCTCGACTTCAGGAAATGTCCCAAAAAGCGCTGCTCAGAAGGCAGTAGTCCCAGCGCTTCGAGCAGCGACGTCGGCGCGTCCACTTTGCCCGGCCCCATGATGATCACCATCGCGCAGCGCGCGGTGCCATCGCCCGAACGCGACTTCGCGGAGATCACATAAGCGAGGCGCCAGTCGCCGTTCCGGCAGTCGAGCCGGAACACATCCTCGACCGGCGTTTGCGCGGTCGCTGTCGCCGCGCGTCGGATGCTCTCGCGCAGTTCTTTTGCCTGTTGCGGATTCGCGGCGACGATCGAACCATCCGCCGCCCGGAGGAGCCATTTGCGCTGTTCGATCAGCGCCGCAGCAGAGCTGTTGAGGAAGAGCGGCTGGCCATCCGCTGAGAGCAGCGCCATCGACAGCGAAACCCTGTCGAACATCGCCTCAAGCATCGCCGAGCGCCGCGACTGCCGCGCGATCTGGGCAACGCCCGTCGCCGAATCGGCGAGCAGCGGCGCGATCAGTTGCAGCGAGCCCGCCGCCTGATCGCTGAGCCGACCGGTTCCGCTTTGGCGGAAGAAAAGCGCGCGGATATTCGCACCATTGCGCTTCATTTGGATCGCGATGCCGCAATCATGATTGTCGGGGCCGTCCTCCGCGACAGGCTGATGCACCGACGCGGGCTCCTGCCGAAGTTCGGGATCGGCCGCCGATAGCTGAAAATGATGTATCGGATGCTCGCCGATCCGCGCCCAAAGATCGTCGGTCATCGCGAGCAGCCGCTGCGTCGTCGGGGCATCGCCACGGGCGTGATCAAAGCCGATCAGGAAAGCATGGCGCTGCATCCCGGCACCGGGGAGAGCGACGGTCAGAATGGCGGATGTAACGCCGAATTGCCCGAGATAGTCGCGCCACAGCTTGCGGGTGTTGGCGGCGCCATCACCATCATGCTGCCGCTCGGGGGCGGCATCGTCATGATCGATTTCGATGATCCCGTCATGGGGATAGAAGGTGTCGCGGATGGCCTCCGCACAATGGCCCGAAAATTCCATACTTGCCGACATTATGGCCCCCCATGAGACATACGACCCGCAGCGAACCCGAAGTTCGCTACAGGGAAATGCACGCGCGACCATGATGTCCGGCGCGATGTTCTGAGTACGGAACAGAACGCACGCGCCCGCCGGGGTTGCCTTAGGCATTTTACCCAGCGATCGCCGTCGACAGACGCAAATCTCTCGAAAGCGCCGCCTGCGTGACGGAGCAAGCGACACCCGATGTCTATTTCGATTCGGCGGATTGAGTCTATTATCCCGTCGGACATATCCGTTTGGGTAGTTTCGCCGTTTCCGACTGCGCATTAGTCTTGGGGCACGAGGCAAGAGGGGTCGACACTCGAATCCGCGATGATTCAGGAGGGGCGACGTGCGTAGATCATGGACATATTGGGCGGGCCTGATGAGCACGCCGGGCGCCGTTGCGGCCTATGCGGTTTGCGCCCTGCCGGCATCGGCGCAGACCACCGTCGCGCCCGCAAGCACGATGGGGGGGCTGGTCCGCACCGTCGTCGAATCGAACCCCGACATTGTGGCGCAGCGCCAGCAGGTGCGAATCGCGCAGGCGCGGCTGGAGGCGGCCGAGGCCGGCTATATGCCGACGATCGAAGCCAACGGCCTGGTTCAGCACCGCGAGATCGACATCAAGAACGGCGGCAAGGGCGATACCGAATATACGGCCGGCCAGGCTGGGATCGAGGCCCGGCTGCGTTTCTATGACGGCAATCGCACCTATAATTCGGTCAAGGTCGCCAAAGCGGAACTCGCCGCCACCGAAGCGGCGCTCGACGCCACGATTTCGGACACGCTGCTCGACCTTCTGACTTTCGCTGCCGACATCCATCTCACCCGCAAGATCGTGCAATATTCCGAAATGCAGAGCGAGGCGATCGGCGAACAGCTGCGCGCGACATCGCGGAAGCTGGAGTTCGCCGAGGCGACTCGCACCGACGAAGAGCTTGCGCGCGCACGGCTGGCCACGTCGCAGGCCGGGCTTCTCGCCGCGACCGAAGAGCTCAACGTGAACGGCTACAGATTTCGGACCGTCAGCGGTCAATCGGGAACGATCGTCCCGCCTCTGCCGCCGCTTGTCGCAATGCCCGGATCGCTCCCCGAGGCCCAGCGCATCGCGTCCGAAGCCGCCCCGCGCCTTCGCGCCGCGCGGCTCAATGCTCTGGCGGGAAAATCGGGCGTGCATGTCGCATCGGGCGCGCTGCTGCCGCAACTCGATGCCGTGAGCGGTTATGAATATCTGAGTGGCGGGGTCGCCAACCTCTTTACCGGAAAGCTGCCCGAAGACCGGTCGTCGGTCTATTACGGACTCGAGCTGCGCGTGCCGATCTTCATGCCCCGCGATCACGCCGAGATCCGGCGCGCGCGGGCGGTCAGGGATCAGCGGCTGTCGTTAACCAATGCAGCGGTGCGCACGGTGGCCGAAGAGGTCGCGAGCAGCTGGACCCAGTGGCAGTCGGCGAAAAGCACGATCACGGCTGCCGAAGCTGCGGTCGCCGCGACCGAACAGGCGGCTGAAGGAATCAAGAAGGAAGCGATCGGCGGCAACCGAACGCTGACCGACGTGCTCAATGCCCAGAACGAGCTGCTATCGGCGCAGGTCACGCTCGAGCGTGCACACCGCAACGAATTTGTTTCGCGCGCGGGCCTGCTGGCGGCGATCGGTCGGCTTGCCCCGGATGCGATCCTCGAGGGCCGATGCTGCGCTACCAGTAGCGAACCGCGCCCGACGATGTCGGCGCTGGGACGTCCTGTGATCGCGGCGAGGGAGCCCGTCGGTGTGGCTCCGCTCGCCTTGAACCGCCCCGAACAGTCGCAGCTGGGACGCGGGGCCGCCCCGGCGCCCGGCGATGTCGCGACACCGGCGGTGATGGGTTCGCGGCCGGCTTCCTCGGCCTTGGGGCGCAAGCTGAACTAGCCTCCAAATCCAACGCAAGAAGCGCGATTGAGCCACCCGGGAAACGTCCCGTGCACGGCCCGTCAGTCTTGCCCGGGCGGGCTCTCGCCGGACAACCTGCCCCAAAATGAAGCAATTGAAAAAATTATCCTTCATGTCCCCAAGCAGGAATATTCCCCCCTCCCCCCCCGCCATATCCCACGCTCATGGCTCCGCACTGTCGGCGCCATCGGGGGTGTGATTTGGCCCATTCGGCAAAAGCGCATTCCAATCGACCAGAAACGAAGAGGATAGTGAAATGCCTACTGTTACTCCTTCAAATGCGCCGAACGCCCCGAAGGCGCCGGTTGCTCGCGGACAAGTGCTCGGCACCAATGCCGTCGACTTCATTGACCTGAATGCAATCGTCTCGACCTCCACGCTGCCGTACAATGCGCGCGGCAATGGCGGGAATGACACCGTCTACGGCAACAACTTCGACAACGACCTGTATGGCGATGCCGGCGATGACAATCTCATCGGCCGCAGCGGCAACGACCGTGTCGATGGTGGCGTCGGCAACGACACGCTGATCGGCGACCAAGCTTCGTTCGTCGTCGTTGGACCCGGAAACGTCGTCTATACTGGCGATGACAATGGCGGCGCCGACGGCAACGACACGCTGCTGGGCGGGGCCGGCAACGACACCGCATGGGGCGGCGGCGGAAACGACTTTATCCGCGGCGACGCCGGCAACGATACGCTCAACGGCCAATCGGGCGATGACCGCATCGAAGGCAATGCAGGCAACGACGTCATCGACGGCGGCGCAGGGCAGGACAATCTGTTCGGTGGCACCGAAGCGGACGTGATCGCGGGCGGTACCGGCGATGACTATATCGAGGGCGGAACGAACGTGAATGGCCCCGACAACATCGATGGCGGCGCCGGCAATGACGTGATCTTCGGCGACAACGGCCCCGGCCGCAATGCCGATCCCGACTATGCCTATAACCAGAGCGGCTACAACCCGGGCAACGGCCACGCCGACAACATCTTCGCCGGCGAAGGCGACGACCAGGTGTTCGGGCAAGGTGGCAACGACTTCATCGACGGCTGGGAAGGCGACGACCTTCTGTGGGGTGATGACGGCAACGACCTCATCCTTGGTTGGAACGGATCCGACCAGCTCGACGGCGGTGAAGGCGATGACGCCCTCTACGGCGAAAACGGCGATGACGAACTTGACGGCGATGCCGGCAACGACCTCATCCGCGGCGGCAACGGGCTCGACTTCGTCCAGGGCGGCGCCGATGACGATAACATCGACGGCGAGGCCGGCGACGACACGCTGAACGGCAACGACGGCAACGACCTGGTCCATGGTGGGGCCGACAACGACCTCATTTGGGGCCAGAGCGGTGACGACAACCTGTTCGGTGACGACGGCGACGACGTCATTCGCGGCAACGGGGATCCCTTCTTCGATCCGTCCGATCCGTCAACCACCGATGCCGACACCATTTCGGGCGGCAATGGCAATGACACGATCAACGGCGACGAAGGCGACGACGTTATCAGCGGCGACGCCGGCGATGACTTGTTGGCTGGCGACGATGGTAATGACAACATTTCCGGTGGCACCGGCAATGACAACATCAGCGGCAACAACGGCAACGATGTTGTGGCGGGTGGTGCCGGCACCGCCGTGATCTTGGGCAACACCGGGAACGACAATCTGTCGGGCAATGACGGCAACGACCAAATCTTTGGCGGTACCGGCAATGACACCATCAACGGCAACGACGGCAACGACTCCCTGGCTGGTGAAGCTGGCAACGACACCATGTTCGGCGGCGACGGCGACGACGTTATGTCGGGTGACCTGGCGACGGACGGCCTGGGACTTCCGGGTGGCGGCAACGACACCATGTCGGGTGGCAACGGCAACGACTTCATGCAAGGCGGCTTTGGCCAAGATGTCATGAACGGCGATGACGGCGATGACACCATCTTTGGTGACACCGGCAATGACACCATCAATGGTGGCCTTGGCGATGACTACATCGAAGGCGAACAGGGCAACGACACCATCACAGGTGGCGAAGGCGACGATCATATGTCGGGCGGCACGGGCAAGGATCTGTTCCGGTTCGACTCGACCGATGCCTCGCCGGGCTTCGGCAATGATGTGATCGGTGCACCGGGCTTCCTGGGATCGGGCCGCGACTTCAGCCTCGCGAACCGCGATACGCTGGTGTTCGATGTCGATGCCGGTTTCGATCCCAACGTCGACATGCTCGTCATCACCGGCGACTGGGATGGCCAAGGCGATGCGCTCGACGTCCTTATCTTCACGGCGGCCGGTACGGTCATCGTTGAAGACTTCTGGGAGGGCGCTTCGGCTCCGATCGCAGCGCTGGCGGCCGCAGGTGCCTATGATTCGGCTGCTGCGCTGAATACCTACAGCCAGGGCAATGCGACCTATGACGTGATCACGTTCGTCTGAGGACAAGGCTTCGTACGGGGAGTCCACTTCCTCGGACGGACCTCTGCAAACTTGGAGGGCAGGCTTCGGCCTGCCCTCCTTTTTTGTTGTGCCGCGACGTTCGGGCATCCCGCGTCCGACCTCGCGCCGGGCACCGATCGCAGCATCCAAAGCGTTGCGACACGATGGCTGTCACAAGAATTTTCCCCATGTCCCCATCCGGGAATGGCGGGAAACCGCGACTTTCTCCATCAGGGAGTCAAGGATGACGGGCAAGAATCATCCTTCACCATACCCGCCTCGGCCAGGCGGGGCCGCAGAGATAATTTGTGATGATATTCAATATGTCTGCCGACGATCCCCTGAATTTTGTGCCTTCGACCCTGATCGCGTCAGACCTCCGAGTTCAGTCAGCCCCCCAAGCTGGCTAGCCGTGTCCGCCGCCCCTACCCCCCTGGCGGCGGCCGGCGTCGGAGCGTTCGGTAGTTCCCTGATCGAGGCGGCCCAGCGCCTGTCTCTTATACACATCTCCGAGCCCACGAGACACTGAGC
>CAUUIU010000058.1:0-12545 GCA_963545025.1 uncultured Sphingopyxis sp.
GAGATCGCTCAGTGTCTCGTGGGCTCGGAGATGTGTATAAGAGACAGGTAATAGCGTTCGCGCGCGCTAAGATCGTCGTTCAGTTCATAAACGATCGGCTGGCCGGTCGGGATTTCGAGGCCGGTGATGTCGGCATCCGAAATGCCCGAGAGATGTTTGACGAGCGCGCGCAGACTGTTGCCGTGCGCCGAGATCAGCACCGTCTTGCCCGCCGCGAGCTGCGGCACGATCGCATCCTCATAATAGGGCAGCACGCGGGCGATCGTATCTTTCAGGCTCTCGGTCGAAGGGATCGCGATGCCGGCATAGCGCGGGTCGCTGGCAAGGTCCCAGGGCGAGCCGGCTTCGAGCGGCGGCGGCGGAATGTCGAAGCTGCGGCGCCAGATCTTCACCTGATCGTCGCCATGCTTCGCCGCGGTCTCGGCCTTGTCGAGCCCGGTGAGACCGCCATAGTGACGTTCATTGAGGCGCCAGTCCTTGGTGACCGGCAGCCAGAGGCGGCCCATCGCCTCGAGTGCGAGGTTCAGCGTCTTGATCGCGCGCGACTGAACCGAAGTGAAGGCGATGTCGGGCGTGATGCCCTTTTCCTTCATCAGCTCGCCCGCGGCCCATGCCTCGGCCGCGCCCTTTTCGGTGACATCGACATCCCACCAGCCGGTGAAGCGGTTTTCGAGATTCCACTGCGACTGGCCGTGACGGATGAGGATGAGCTGGGGCATTGGGGATCCTTCGATTGGAGGAGAGTCGCCGCCCTTTAGCGCGGCTTTTCGGCGAACGCCAACGCCCCTCTTGAATTGGTTTCGAGCGCACCCAGATTTGTCTCATCCGGCCGCCGATACGGGGCCGGGTGGCGATCGCGGCCGGTGCCGCGGTCCCTGACTTCGCTTGATTCAAAGGAAGAAAGACCATGCGCAACAGTTTCGACTGGACCCCCTATCGCCGTTCGACCGTCGGTTTCGACCGATTGTTCGATTTCCTCGAAACGGGCGGCTCGGGCGCCGAAAATTATCCCCCGTTCGACATCGAAAAGGTCGCCGACGACCATTTCCGCATCACCGTCGCCGTCGCCGGCTTCAAGGGCGACGAGATCGACATCACCGCGCAGCAGAATATGCTTGTGGTCAGTGGCCGCAAGGCACCCGTCGAAGGCGAAGCGCGCCAGCTGCTCTATAGCGGCATCGCGACGCGCGCGTTCGAGCGCCGCTTCCAGCTCGCCGATTTCGTGCGCGTGGAACGGGCCGACCTGTCCGACGGACTGCTCGCCATCGACCTGGTGCGCGAAGTGCCCGAGGCGATGAAGCCGCACAAGATCGCGATCGGCACCGCACAGCCGACGCTGTTCGATACGGACAAGAAGGCCGCGTAACGCCGCGCCCGGCTTGGCCGAATTTGCGGGGTCCGGAGTCCCTTCCGGACCCCGTTTTCGTGCCTAAAGCGCGCGCGTCAGGAAGCGGCTGAAGGGGTCGGGCTGGTAATCGGCGAAGGGCGCGCACTCGGTAAAGCCGTAGCGCAAGTACAGCGCGAGCGCGGGTTCGAAGGCGCCGCTCGATCCGGTTTCGAGGCTGATGCGCGCGAGGCCGCGGCGATGCGCTTCGGCGAGTATATGATCGAGCATATGCGCCGCGACACCTTGCCGCAGAAAGGGTTCGGCAGTGCGCATCGATTTGATCTCGCCATGCGCGGCGTCCAGCATTTTCAGCGCGCCGCAGCCCGCAAGCTCGTCGCCGCGATGGATCGACCAGAAGGTCACGCCGTCAGCGCGCAGGCCGTCGAAGTCGAGGAAATGGCAGCTGCCGGCCGGCGAGTTCGCCAGCATGCCCGCGAAATGCTGCTCGAGCAGCGCACGGATGGCGGCGCCCGACAGATCGTCTTCGACGATCCGCCAGGCCGCCGTCACAGCATCTGATCCAGCGTTTCGAGGCAGGCATGCGCGAGCAGCTTCGAGCGCTCGGGCGACCAGCCCTGCACTGGATCGGGCAGATCGCGATTGTCCTTGAACGGCATTTCGATCGTCATCGACACCGCGCCGAACCGCTCGGCGAGCTGGGTGGTCGACATCGACAGATTGGCCTGCCCCGGCGCCGATTCGGTATAGCCGAGGTCGACCTGGAAATCGGGAGTGTTCAAGGCGAGCGCGGCCTCGAATGCCTTATATTTCTCGGTCTGTTCGGCCTTGAGCGAGGGGATACCCTCGAAGCCCGCGAGGAAGACCGCCGGGATCGCCTCGTCGCCATGAACGTCCATCGCCCAGTCGACGCCGCTTTCGTCCATCGCATTGCGAACGGCGAGCACTTCGGGGCTGCGTTCGGCGGTCGGCTCATGCCATTCGCGGTTGAGATTCACTCCTGCGAAATTGGTGCGCAGATGACCACGGCACGAGCCGTCGGGATTCATGTTCGGCACGATGTGGAAGCGGCACTTGCTGCGCAGCGACCGCGCGTGCGGATCGGCAGGGTCGGTGAGCTTTTCGAGCGCACCCTCGATCCACCATTCGGCCATGCTCTCGCCCGGATGCTGGCGCGCATAGAGCCAGACCTGAGTCTCGCCGGTGCCGATTTCGAGGCAGTCGATCGGCTGGCCCTCGATGCTGGTGCCGAGGCAGCGATAGGTCACGCCTTCGCACTCGGCGACCGATGCGATCAGGTCGTGGTGGCGCTCCATCGAATAGGGCGCGAAATAGGCGACCCACAGGATCGGGCTTTCGGCGGTGTGCTGGACGGTCAGTGTACCCGCCGCCGCGTCATAGCTGGTGTCGAGGCGGAACCAGTGCTCGCGGTCGGTGCTGGCGCACACGGCATAGCCCGGCCAGCCGTCGGGATAGGCCGAAGTGGCAAGGCCGGTGATCGCGAGTTCGAGGGCGTCACCGACCGCGCACGCGACGCGGAAGTGGAACCACTGGAAGAAGTCGGATTCGCGATCCTTGCGGATGGACAGGCGGGCGGCGGTGCCGTCGATGCCGTCCACGACGATATTGCCGCTATCGAAAGCGGCGTTGATGGTGATGGTCATGGGACGCTGATAGTGCGTCCCGATTCCCCAGGAAAGTCCTTGAATAGGGCTTCGGCCAATTTCGCCGCGGCGAGACCCGGCTGTGCGGCGGGCGCTTTGACCGGGACCGCGGTCAGCGCGCGGCCTTCCCACAAAGCATTTCCGCTCGCGGCATCGTCGATGCGCACCGACAGCTGCAGATCCTGCATCCGGCGCGGTCCGCCGCCGAGGTTGATGCCGAGCCCAAGGCCGACCCCCGAACCATAGCTGCCCGTCGAACCGCCAACGCCGACCGACACCGGCGAGCGTTTGCCGGCACTGACCTGTTCGCTGCGATCGAAACCGATCCGCACGCGCAGCGGCGCGCGCGCGCCGCCCTCTGCGGCGACAAGACCCCGAAGCTGCAATTGGCGTTCGACCGCTGCGCGGTAGCCGCTCCATTCGAGCGAAGGCTGGGTCGCACCGACCATCGCCGCAGCGTCGCCGAGCGCCGCATTGTCGACGGTGTAGCGCGTACCCGGCGCCCAGCCCGTAGGTGCGTTGGCGTGAAACCGCGTGACTTCGACCGGCGGGACAGCCGTCGCACAGCCGCCGAGCACGAGCGCCGCTGCGAGGGGCAGGGCGACGGAAAGATGAAGCTTCATCCCCGCATCATGCGCCAGTAAATATGGCTTGGCAATGAACGGGATGGCATGCCCATCCCGCCTCATCGAGCTCAGCGATAGAAGATGTGGTTGTCGATCTGCGCGATGCGCGTCTTGCGCCAGTTGGGCGAGACGTAGCGCGCATGGAAGAAGAGCGCGCCAGGGGCGTGGTTCTTCCAGCTGCCATTGCGCGCGATCTGCGCGATGGCGACGGCGTTGTTCCACTGCGCGGGGTTGCGGACGGCGGGCATCTTGCCGCCGCGCACGAAGCTGAACTGGCTCGGCTGATGGACCACGCCGCACAGGCTTTTGGGGAAACGGCCCGACTGGGCGCGGTTGATCACGACATGCGCGACCGCGAGCTGACCCGAGAGCGATTCGCCGCGCGATTCGAAATAGACCGCACCGGCGAGGCAGCGCAGTTCGGGGTCGATTTCGGCGGGCTTGGGGGTCGCGGCGACGAGTTCGGCGAGCGAATCGGCGGTCACCGGGGCCGGCACGGGCAGCGCGGCCTTTTCGTCTTCTTTGATATCAGGGATATCGACGGGCGCCTTGGCCTCGGTCGACAGGTCCGCCTTTACCTCAACCGTCGGCGCGTCGGCGCCCGGGAGGATGATGGCGGGCAGATTGGCATCGGCAGCAAGATCGCTTGCAAAGCCGGGTTCCGCCAAAAGCAGCATGGTGGCGGCAGTCATGCCGACGGCAGCCACGCTGGCGACGTTCAAAATACGACTCATATGATCCGTCAAAAGTGCGGCCGATGAACCGAACCTCTCAAAACAGGCGGGGGACTTTGGTCCTATATCGCCTGCGGTCATCGTCCGACTGCGTGTCCGAACCGTTTTCTCGGGGCACCACCAAGGTGATGCAACCCACGGAACGACCTACGCGTTATCGAAGCAGCGCCACTTATTGTGCAGCGCAACAGAGTCAAGTTAACGCCGCCCACTCCGCGACGAGCTGTGGCGCATTTGCGATATCCAGTTCCACGATCCACAAGTCGGGATCGGCGGTTCGCCGCCTGTGCTGGTAGTTTCGGCGGGATTCACCATCATTGGGGTCGGCCGGCCCGACCGACTCCCAGATATAGTGGCCATCGAGCCCAAAACGCCGTTCGAGCAGCGGCCCCGGTTCGCCGCGATCGCTGCACTGAACGAGGATGATTCCGGAGATTTCGTCGCCCTTGGCGAGGACTGTTGCGAATCCGCCAGCCGCCTCGGTACGGCGGAGCAACAGGTCGATGAGGAAGCGACTCTTCAGCCGCGTCACGGGAAGACTCGCGGTGCGGCCTTACGCCGCGTCACGCGTTTCGGTATCGGCGAGCAGCGCGTAAAGCGCTTCATCGTTCTTCGCGCCGCGCAGTCGTTCGGCGATCGCTTCGTTGCGCAGCATGCGCGACACGCCCGCGAGCGCTTTCAGATGATCGGCGCCGGCGTCGAGCGGCGAGAGCAGGATGAACAGCAGATCGACGGGCAGGCCGTCAACAGCGTTGAAATCAATCGGCTTGGCCAGCTGAAGGAACAGGCCGCGGACGCCGCCGAGGTCGGCCATCTTGGCATGAGGAAGCGCGATGCCGCGGCCGAAGCCGGTCGAACCGAGGCGCTCGCGCTCGAGCAAAGCTTCGCTGACTTCGCTCGCGTCGAGGCCGAGCGACCGGCTGGCGAGGTCGCCGACGAACGGAAACAGCGCCTTTTTCGAATCGAGCTGCACGTGCGCGCGCACGGTCGCGGGATAAAGAAGAGAAGAAAGATTCATCTGTCTGGTCAAATCTTGTAAAACGCCGGACGCCGCCAGATCATCAGCTGGCAAGCAATCACGGATCCGTCGTGGCAGGCCCCCGCCATCCGAGCATCGGGCATCATTGGGCGCGGCCCTTAGGCCGGATGGCGGAGAAAATCCAGTCCTATCGTTGTCAGCGCGGTTCGACCCAGCCGATCGTTCCGTCGTCGCGGCGATAGACCATATTGTGCGATCCCGTCTTGCTGTTGACGAAGAGCAAGGCATTGGTGTTGCGCAGATCGAGCATCATCACCGCGTCGGACACGCTGCTGTTCGGAATGTCGACGCGCGTTTCGGCAATGATCGCGGGAGCGTCGCCTGCATCTTCGTCGTCGCCGCCGGCGTCGAACACCGTGTAGCTCGCATTGTCGTCGATCTCGTCGACCGTCGGCGAGGGGTGCGCGGCACCATTGTTGTGATCCTTCAATCGTCGCATGTAACGGCGAAGCTGTTTTTCGATGCGGTCGGCGGCCCCCTCGAATGCGACATGCGCATCCTGGGCCTGGCCATGCCCCTTGAGCACGAGCCCCTGCATCACATGCGCGACGATGTCGCATTGGAAACTGTCGTGCGGCCCTTTTCCGAAGGTCGCGTGCGCGCCGATCGCCCGAGAGAAATATTTATCGGCGATCCCGTTCATCCGGTCCGACACATGCGCCTGCAGCGCTTCGCCGGTTTCGATCTGATGGCCAGAGACGCGGATTTCCATTTTTCTTCTCCTTCAGGGTCTCAGCGGCGGCGGGGAGGTGCCGTCACGGACTATCGTGCCACAAGGGTTGATTCAGCGCGGCGACGAATTCGGTATGACGCGCCAGCTCTGCCGGAGTTGCGGCGTGCGGGCGCGGTTCGCGGAACGGGCGGGCAGGTGCGGCCGGACGCGCGGTCTCGACCCCGGCGATGCCGGAGACCGCGACGGCGCTAGCGGCAAGGCCAAGGCCGATCTGCCGCCCACCGGTCATTTCGATATAGAGGTGCGCAAGCAGTTCGGCGTCGAGCAGAGCGCCATGCTTGATACGGTGGCTGCGGTCGATGCCGTAGCGCGTGCACAGCGCGTCGAGGCTGTGCTTCGCGCCGGGGTGAAGCTTGCGCGCCATCTGCACCGTGCAGCACATGCGCGCCATGTCGAGCGCGGGGCGGCCCGCACGGGCCAGTTCGGCATTGACGAAGCCGAAGTCGAACGCCGCATTGTGCGCGACCAGCGGCGCGTCGCCCAGAAACTCCATCAGTTCGTCGACGCGAGTCGCGAACAAGGGCTTGTCCGAAAGAAACTGGATCGACAGGCCATGCACCGCTTCGGCGGCGGCGGGCATGTCGCGTTCAGGATTGAAATAGGCGTGGAATGTGACGCCCGTCTCCCGGCGGCCGATCAGCTCGACACATCCGATTTCGACCAGCCTGTCCCCGCTCCTGGGATCGAAACCCGTGGTTTCGGTATCGAAAATAATCTCACGCATCGAGCAGATAATCTGGACCCTATCGGGCGTGGAAACAAGAGGCGATGAAACGAATCTGGCGGTGCGTCGCGCTTTTCGGGCGCCCCGTTTCGATGACGAAATCGGCGCGCGCGCGCTTGACGCGGTCGGGAACCTGCAGGCGGCGGATCGCCTTGAGTTTGGCCGCCGTCATGCCGGGGCGGCGCATCACGCGCTTGCGCTGCATCCACGCGGGCGCGGAGACGACCGCGATCGCGCCGACCTTTCGCCAGCCGCCCTTTTCGAAGAGCAAAGGGATGTCGAGCACGACGAGGTCGCGCGCGCGATGTTTGGCGAGAAAGCGTTTCTGCGCCTTACCGACGGCCGGATGAACGATCGCTTCGAGCGCGGCAAGTTCGTGCGTGTTGGCGAGCACTTGGGCACCCAGCTTTTGCCGGTCAACGCCATTCGGTCCGGTGGTACCGGGAAAGCGCGCCTCGATCGCGGCGACGAGCGCGCCGCCGGGACCTTGCAGCCGATGCACTTCGGCGTCGGCGTCGAACACAGGCACGCCTTCGCGCTCGAACATCATGGCAGCGGTCGATTTCCCCATGCCGATCGACCCGGTGAGGCCGATGATGAACGGACGGCGGAGCCGCGAGCCGGGGCGCGCGCGATGAGTCATTTGGTGAGCAGGGCTCTCAATTCCTCGTCGCGGCCCTCCGGCGGCGTGGCGCCAAAAAACAGCTCGAAAGCGAGCGCAGCCTGGCCGATCAGCATGTCGAGGCCGTCGACGGTGTCGAGCCCGCGCGCCTCGGCCGCGTTGAGCAGACCCGTCTGGAGCGGCGAATAAACAAGGTCGTAGACGATCGCATCCTCGGGCAGCGGCGACAGGTCGAGGTCCAGCGGCGGCTGGCCCTTCATGCCGAGACTGCTCGCGTTGACGAGCAAGGAAACCGGCGGCAGCTGCGCATCGAGCTGGACGACGTCACCCTTGAGACCGAAAGTCGCGAGCAGGCCCATGGCCTTGAGGGGGCTGCGGTTGAGGATCGTCACATTGCCGACATTCGCGCGGGCGAGCGCGAACAGGACCGCGCGTGCCGCGCCGCCGGCACCGACGACGGCAACCGGCGCGCGCTCGAGATCGAGTTCGGCGAGCGGCGAATAGAAACCGGCCGCGTCGGTGTTGGTGCCGATCAGCGCGCCGTCCTTCTGCCGGACGATCGTGTTCATCGCGCCGATGGTACCGCGAATATCGCCGGGGTCATCGACGAGATCCATCACCGCACTCTTGTGCGGCATGGTGACGTTGCAGCCCCGCCAGTCGGGATCGGCACGGCGCTCTTCGACATAGGCGGCGAGCTCGTCGGGTTTTACATGCTTGCGGCGATAGTCGCCTTCGATGCCGAGGGCTTCGAGCCAGAAGCCGTGGATCAGCGGCGATTTCGACTGGGCGATCGGGTCGCCGATCACTTCGGCGTAGGGGATATTGCTCATGATGCAGCCAATCCGGTGGTGCGCAGCCACGCCAGCAAGGGGAGCATCGGCATGCCGATGATGGTCCAGGGGTCGCCTTCGACACGATCAAACAGTTGCACGCCCGCTCCCTCGATTTCGTAACAGCCAACGGTCCAGCGGATGCTGTCCCATTCGCGCGCGACATAGTCGGCGATGAACGCGTCGGACAAGGGGCGCATCCAAAGCTTCGCTTCGCCGATCGCGCGCCAGATAGGGGCGCCGTCGCGTGCCGCGACCGCGGCGCTGAACAGGCGGTGGCGCGTGCCGGCCAGGCAGCGGAGATGGTCGGCGGCTTCCTGGGGGCTCCCGGGCTTCGCGAGCATTGATCCGTCGTCGAGCGCAAGCGTCGAATCGGCACCAATCACGATGACGCCGGGAAGGCGCGACGAGATTTTGACCGCCTTGGCCTCGGCGAGCGCGTCGGCGATGTTGCGGGGGGTTTGGCCGGCCGCGAGCAGCGAAGCGGTTAGCGCTTCTTCGTCGACATGCGCGGCGCTCGTCTCGAACGTCAGCCCGGCGGCGCGGAGCATCGCGGCGCGGCCGCTGCTTTGCGAGGCAAGGAGCAGGCTCATGCCGACGCGCGATCTTCGACGAGCTTGATAACCGCGGCGGCGGTTTCCTCGATCGAGCGGCGCGTGACGTCAATGACCGGCCAGCCATTGTCGGCGAACATGCGCCGCGCGTAAGCGAGCTCAGCCTTCACCCGCTCGTCGTCGACATAGGAGGTTTCGGGCGCCTGGTTGAGCGACAGCAGGCGGTTGCGGCGCACCTGCACGAGCCGGTCGAGCCCGGTGGTAAGCCCGACGATCATCGGGCGCTTCAGCGTGAACAGGGCGTTGGGCGGCGGCGATTCGGGGACGATCGGGATGTTCGCGGTCTTGAAGCCCCGGTTGGCGAGATAGATGCTCGTCGGCGTTTTCGACGTGCGCGACACGCCCGCCAGCACGATGTCGGCCTGTTCCCAATTCTCCCAGCCGATGCCATCGTCGTGCGCGACGGTGAACTGGATCGCCTCGACGCGCGCGAAATAGGCGGCGTCGAGCTGATGCTGGCGGCCGGGACGCGCCTTGGCTTCCTGTCCCAGCATTCGCGACAGCGCGTCGGTGACCGCGTCGAGCGCGGCGACGGTGGGCAGGTTGAGCGCGCCGGCGCGCCGTTCGAGGCTGACGCGCAGCTCCCCGTTGACGAGGGTGAAGAGGATCATGCCCGGACTCGCCTGCACTTCGGCCATGATGCGGTCGAGATGCGATTCCGATCGCACCATCGGCCAGAAATGGCGCACCACCTCGACATCGTCGAACTGCGCGATCGCCGCCTTGGCGATATTTTCGAGTGTCTCGCCCGTGGAGTCGGATATGAGATGCAGGTGAAGCCGGCCCATCGCGCCACCATGGCGGGAAACCGCCGAAAAAGGCAAGCGGCGAAGAGCTTGGGCGCCTTGTGGATAAGTTTCCGCATAAGCGCCGGGATGAATTCGGCACGCGCGATTCATCCCCGGCCGTGTCGATTCCGCTCCACCGCTTGTCCACAAGGGATGAATCTTATCCACAGGCTGTGAATAGGGGGGATAGTCCGCAGCGACTCCGTGACTTCATCCATGACGAGCAGAGTCAAGCTGTTGGCAAAAAGGACGCCCCGGCCTAAAGCCGCGCTTGTCCGCCGACCAACAAACCACCACAATTTTATTCAATATATTATTGAGAAGAGAAAGAGGGCCGCGTGAAGGCGTCACCGAAGAGCTTGCTGGCAACGCTGCGTGGGGTGCGGCACGAGCGTCCACCCCTGTGGCTGATGCGCCAAGCCGGACGCTATCTGCCCGAATATCGCGCGCTGCGGGAAACCAAGGGCGGCTTCCTCGAGCTTTGCTATGATCCCGAAGCCGCGGCCGAGGTGACGCTGCAGCCGATCCGCCGCTTCGGTTTCGACGGGTCGATCCTTTTTTCCGATATCCTTGTCATCCCGCACGCGCTCGGCCAGCATCTGTGGTTCGAGGCGGGCGAGGGGCCGCGGCTTGCCCCGCCGCTCGTCGACAGCGCGCTTGCGTCGCTCGAAGCGGCGCCGCAGCGCCTCGATCCCGTTTATGAAACCGTCGCGCGGGTTGCGGCAGCCCTGCCGCCCGAAACGACCTTCCTCGGCTTCGCAGGGAGCCCGTGGACGGTCGCGACCTATATGGTGGCGGGACAGGGGTCGAAGGATCAGGCCGCCGCCAGACGGCTCGCGTTCGGCGATCCGGCCGCCTTCCAGGCGATCGTCGATGCGATCGTCGATCTGAGCGTCAGCTATCTTTCAGGGCAGATCGAACAGGGGGTCGACGCCGTCCAGCTGTTCGACAGCTGGGCGGGCAGCCTGTCGCCGGCGCAATATGAGCGATGGGTGATTGCGCCCAACGCAGAAATTGTCCGCCGTCTGAAGGCGCTCCACCCCGATACGCCGGTGATCGGCTTCCCCAAGGGCGCCGGCGGCAAGCTGCGCGCCTATGCCGATGAAACGGGGGTCGATGCGATCGGGCTCGATGAGACGGTCGATCCGGTCTGGGCCGACGCGGCGTTGCCCTCGCATCTGCCGGTGCAGGGCAATCTCGATCCGCTCGCGCTCGTCGCGGGCGGCCAAGCACTCGACGCGGCGATCGACCGCATCCTTGCCGCTTTCCCGACGCGTCCCCATATCTTCAACCTCGGCCATGGCATCGTCCCCGACACGCCGATCGCGCATGTCGAACATCTGATCAAACGCGTTCGCGGCGGGTAATCTATGGAACTGGCAGGATTTCTGGGGGCGACGATGCTTTGGGTCAAAGCCGCGCATATCATTTTCGTGATCTTTCTGATGGCCGGCCTGTTCATGATGCCGCGCTTCTTCGTCTATCATCACCAGGCGCCCGTCGGGTCCGACGAGGATCGAAAATGGATCGAGCGCGAGGACCGGCTGCGGCGGATCATCCTGAATCCCGCGCTGATTATCGTGTGGGTCTTCGGCCTGATGCTCGCCTTCAACGGCGACTATTGGCGTGAAGGCTGGTTTATCGCCAAATTGCTGCTCGTGATCGCGCTTTCGGGCTATCATGGCTGGATGATCGGCTATGCGAAGAAGCTCGCGAGCGGGCTTCGGCCGCTCACCGAAAAGCAGCTGCGATTGCTCAACGAAGTTCCCGGCATCGCCGCGGCGATCATCGTTATCCTGGTCGTTGTCCGTCCCTGATCGCCGGTCGTTCGGGCGCAGGCCTGATTGACTTAGGTTCAAGCCAGTTATAGGGGCCGATCAACCCCGTCCTGTGCGGGCGGCGCGGCATCCGCGCCGAAGCTATCGAAACGGTCGTCCCACGGCCGGATAGGCACCCACCGGTGCAACGAATTAGTTCCAGTTTCCCCCTGATTTTCTACCCGGAATCCATCTCATGCATCTTAAAGAACTCAAAACCAAGGCGCCCGCCCAACTCGTCGAAATGGCGGAAGAACTGGGCGTCGAGGGCGCGTCGACGCTGCGCAAGCAGGACCTGATGTTCTCGATCCTGAAAGAACTCGCCGAAGAGGGCGAGGAAATCATAGGGTCGGGCACGATCGAAGTTCTCCCGGACTCGTTCGGTTTCCTGCGCTCGTCCGACGCCAATTATCTAGCCGGCCCCGACGACATCTATGTCTCGCCGAACCAGGTCCGCAAATATGGCCTGCGCACCGGCGACACCGTCGAGGGTGAGATCCGCGCGCCGCGTGACGGCGAGCGCTATTTCGCGCTGACCAAGCTGATCAAGGTCAATTTCGACGACCCCGAGGCCGTCCGCCACCGCGTCAATTTCGACAACCTGACGCCGCTTTATCCGAACCAGAAGCTGTCGCTCGACACGGTCGACCCGACGGTCAAGGACAAGTCGGCGCGCGTGATCGACCTCGTCAGCCCGCAGGGCAAGGGCCAGCGCGCGCTGATCGTCGCGCCGCCGCGCACCGGTAAGACGGTGCTGCTGCAGAATATCGCCAAGGCGATCACCGACAACCACCCCGAAGTCTACCTGATCGTCCTCCTCGTCGACGAACGTCCCGAGGAAGTTACCGACATGCAGCGCAGCGTGAACGGCGAAGTCGTCTCCTCGACCTTCGACGAACCCGCGACGCGCCACGTCCAGGTCGCCGAAATGGTGATCGAAAAGGCCAAGCGCCTGGTCGAGCACAAGAAGGATGTCGTCATCCTGCTCGACTCGATCACCCGCCTC
>CAUUIU010000059.1:0-12532 GCA_963545025.1 uncultured Sphingopyxis sp.
GACCTGCTGCCTATAAGCGTGCGGCTGGACGAATGGGGAGCGCATTTTGGGATTCGGTTGGCGCAATCGCGATGGCGCGACGACACCAGAGGAGGCTGAGGAGCCGGCGCTCGACGCGGCCGCCAGCGAGCGGCTACGCGCGCTGTCGCGGCGCGCCGCGCAAAGCGAAAGCGAGCGGCCGTCGCCGGCGTCCGCGACTAACGCAGCCCTCACGCTCGCCAGCAATCCCTTCGCGCAGCTCGAACTCGACGTCGCTGCGGACACCCCGGCCATCAACGAAGCCTATGACCGGCTGTCCTTCGAGCCTGGGCGCGACGAAGCCGCACTGACGGCCGCGCGTGCGGCGCTCATGGCGCCGCGCGAACGGCTCGGCGCCGAGGTTCGATGGGTTTCCGGCTTGCCGCGACCGACGATGGAGGCGCTTCGCGCCGCGTTGCGGTCGTACGACCTCCAGGCGCTTGCGGCGATCCACGGCAAGGCATCGGGCGTCGGGCGCTTCAACCTGGCTTTCGCGCTGTTCGAGAGCGACCCTGCCGATGCACAGGCGGGGCTCGGCGCGATCGCCGATGCGCGCGACGTCGATGCCGACGCGTTGCTCGAAACATTGGACGAAGCGCGCTTCGCGGCGCGCGAGCGCGAGATCGATCGTATCCTTTTCGACGAATGCCTCGCCGACTGGGCCCGCCATGCCGGGGCCAGTGTCGCGCTCGCCTTTGCGGGCAATGCGAGCGGGCGCATGGCGCTGGCGAGGGGGCTTCAGGCTTACGCCCAGCCACAAGGGCGTTTCGACGCCAGCTTTCGCGAGGCTTTGCTGGGCGCTTATTCGGGAGAGGTCGCACGCGCGCTCGATCAGTCGCAGGGCCGGATCGAAGAGGCGATCAAGGCGCTGCAAGCGGAGCCCGAGAGCGCGATGTGGGCGACGACGTTGCTCACATCGCTCGATATCTGGTCGGGGCTGCGCCGCCCGATCCAGATTCACGAAGCGGCGCGGGGGCTCGACGATCCCGCGTCGGGCCAGATTTTTGCGTCGGTCCGCAGCCTCGCAGTCGACCTGTCGAACGACCATGACCAGTTCGAGGTTGCGCTGCGCCTCGGACGCGCTTTGCTCTCCTGCTTCGCGCTCGTGCCGATCCACCGCGCCGCGCTTGAGCGCGAGCTGCCGACGTTGATCGGCAACGCCGCGGTCAAGCGCGCCAACCAGTTGCACGAATGGGCCATCGCCGAACTGCGGGGCTTCGCGCGCCAGGTAAAGGCGGGCGGGCTCGACCGCAGTAGCGGTCTTGCCGGCTCGATCGCGACGCTGATCGAGGATGTCGCCGACCTCAAGGACGGCAATGCGCTCGAAGCGGTGTTCCTGACGCTGCGCGATATTTCGATCCAGCTCAACAATCAGGCGCATGACCGCGATGCCGCCTATGCGGTGCTGGTCTGGCTCGCGGCGCATGGTCCGCCGGCAGCGGTCGCCAAGCGCATCGAGGAAGATCTGCTTCATTTCGGCATCCGGGCCGACGTCGCCATTCGCGATGCGGGGGAGGACGAGCCCCCGCCATCGCAGGTCAAAGCCGAACCGCAAACCGAGCAGCGATCGCCGGCGGGGTTCGGCCGTGCGGCGCCGGGACGCCCCTCGACCGCTGCGCATGCGGGACGACCGACACCGCCGCCGCGTCACGATCCTTCGCCGCCGCCGCCTCCGCCGCAGCGCGCGCCGGTCGCTGACGATCGGGAGCCGGGCCAAAAAAAGACAGGGGAGACGGTGCGCGGGATCGTCATCGTGCTGTTCTTCCTCTTCATCGCCGGGCGGATGATGGGCGGCTTTTCGGCGACGTCGGAGAAGTCCGAACCGGCCGCGGCGGAAACATCGACCGCTCGCCCGCAGCCGCTGCTGTCCGATGCCGAACGCGCGGCACAGACTCAGCGCACCCGCGAGCGCCGGGAAGAGATATTGCGGCGACTGCGCGAGGAGGATCGCCGATCCCTCTCCCAACCCGCGCCGGCTCCGCTCGAAGCGCCTCCCGCGGTCGAGTTCGACCGCGAACGCCCTGGCCCCAGCGCGTCGGGGGCGACGATCGAGGTGCAGCAGCCATGACCGGGACCAACGACGCGCTGGCGAAGCTGGCGGTGCAATATTGGAAACTCTGTGGCGCCTTCGAGCGCGAGATCGCCTTCGCCGATCCGGTGCGCGCCGACGCCGCAGCGGCACAGCTCCGCTTTGCGCGCAGCCGGCTCGATACGATCTTGTCGGGCGAGGGGCTGCGCGTCGAAACGTTCGACGGCGCGGCGTGGTCGGCGGATATTCCGGCGAGCGCGGTCAACGCCGACGAGATCGAGGCGAACAGCGCCGCGACCATCGCTGAAACCATCGAGCCGACGATCGTCGATCCGGGCGGTGTGGTTCACCAGGGCAAAATTCTTCTGAAGCAGGCATGACATGTATATCGGAATAGATCTCGGTACCTCCAATTCTGCCATCGTCGGCAACCGCGGCGGCCGCCTCGAACTCTACAAGGCGGTCAGCGGCGAGGATGTGCTCGCCTCGGTCGTGATGACCGATCGCAGCGGCAGCCGCTATGTCGGACGCCGCGCCTATGAACAGCTCCGCACGTCGCCGCAGGGCATCGCCGCGCGCTTCAAGCGGCTGCTCGGGACGAGCACCGTGCTGCCCTTCGGCCCCGAGGACGGCACGATCACGCCCGAGGAAGCGAGTGCCGAAGTGCTGCGCCAGCTATTGAAACAGATGCGCGCTGCGGTCGGAGACACCGCCATTGCGGGCGCGGTCGTCACCGTGCCCGCTGCCTTCAACCAGATGCAGTCCGAAGCGACGATCCGCGCCGCGCGCGCCGCGGGGATCGAACAGGTCGGCCTGCTCCAGGAACCGATCGCCGCCGCACTCGCCTGCATCGAAAAGCCCGAGGCGCGCACGGGCCTGTTCCTCGTCTATGACCTCGGCGGCGGGACGTTCGACGTTGCGCTCGTCCGCGCGATCGACGGGTCGGTGTCGATCGAGGCGCATGAGGGCATCAACATGCTCGGCGGCAGCGATTTCGACCGCATGATCGTCGAAACCTATGTCAAACCCTGGCTCGAAAAGGAATTTTCGCTACCCGACGGCTGGTACACCCAGCCCGAATATCGCCGGCTGATCGCGCTTGCGACCGCGAATGCGGAGGCGGCGAAGATCGAACTGTCGACCGCGCCCGAGGCGATGGTCTTCGTGTCGGACCATGACGCACGCGCGACCGATCAGGCGGGCCGCGACATCTATATCGAACTCGTCCTGCGCCGCCCCGACCTCGACGAGCTGGTCGCGGGCCGCATCGAACAGTCGATCGACCTTTGTCGCAAGGTCATCGTCGATCATGGCTATACGACGCAGGATGTCAGCAAGGTCGTGCTGATCGGCGGCCCGTCGCGCATGCCGATCATCCGCGAGCGGGTGCCCGCCGAACTTGGCATCGAAACAGATCTCGACATCGACCCGATGACCGCGGTCGCGCGCGGCGCCGCCATCTATGCCGAAAGCCGCAACTGGGAATCGGGCGAGGCCGAGGCGAAGCCGGCGCGCGTCGCACAGTCCGCTGGCGCGAATATCTCCTATGATTTCGAGGCACGCACCTCGCGCGAACGCGCGCGCATCCGCGTGACCGCGGCCGAGGGTGGCGAGGGGCTCCGTGTCACTGCGGTGGCAAGCGACGGTCGCGACTATGGCGAGCGCCCCGTCGACGAGAGTCCGGTCTTCGTCGTCGCGCTCGGCGAGGGCGAGACGCGCGTGCGCATGACCGTGACCGACGCGACCGGCGCGCGTGTCGAGGAGGCGTGCACCGAGCTTCTGATCACTCGTGTCCAGGCCGCCGCGGCCGGCGCGCCGTGCACCAGCACGATTTCGGTCAAGGTCGAGGATGGCGACGGCGTGCGTGCGATCAACATTCTCGAACCGTTGATCCGCAAGGGCGAGACGCTGCCGCGCAAGGGCGCACGCACCTTCCGTTCGGCGCGCAAGCTCGAAACGGGCAGCGCCGATTTCATCGACGTCGAGCTTTATGAACAGGCCGAAGGCGTACAGGAGCCCGAGGCCAATCTGCTGATCGGCTCGTTCCGCCTGTCGGGCGAAGACCTCCCGGCCTATGCGGTGCCGCTGCGTCCGGGTGAGGAGGTTATCCTCCACTGGTCGGTCGACGACAGCCAGCTCATCCGCTGCTCGATCGAACTGCCCGAACAGGGGCTGCACCTGCGCGATCACAGCTTCTATGTCGACGATCTCGCGCGTGTCGATTTCGCGACCCACGGCCGTTCCTTCGCGAGCATGTCGCTCGACCGCGCGGCGACCGCTCTCGACGCTTTCGAGCAGCTCGACGCCGGTGTCCGCCTGCAATTCGGGCAGCAAATCCGCGGACTCGAGGAGCGGATCCGGCAGGAGTTCGCGCGCCTCGAACGCGCGAGCGAGCCCGACACCTTCCGCTCGATCGCCGAAGAAGCGCGTCTGCTGCGACAGGATATCTCGCGCCTCCGCCACCGCCCCGAGCTACGCATCCAGATGGTGCGCAGCGAACTTTACCGCATCGAGGCGAAATCGCGGATGCTGCTGACGATCCTGTCGCAGGCCGACCGGGCGCAATTCGATCAGCTCCGTACGACCGCCGAACAGGCGCTCGAAGAAGGTCGTCTCGCGGTCGCCGACCGCACGATCCAGGCGATGGACGACGTGCTGCTCGGCGCACAGCGGCAACAGCCCGAATATTATGCCGAGGGCTTCCACTATCTGCAGCGCCAGCGCCATATGACGAACGATCCCGAAAAGTTCGACCTGATCGTCGCGCGCGGCCGCGCCGCGCTGGCTTCGGGCGATCATTCGGGGGTGCGCGATGCCTGTTCGGGCCTCGCCGGAATCATCAATTTCCCGAAGGAGCAAGAGGCCGACGTCGCCGCGCTCGCCGGCCTCCGGCGCTAGACCCGCAGAAATTAGCGCTTCGGACACGCTTCATGCTATAGGCCCGCCCCGAATGGCTTCGGCTGGGCGACAAGAGACGCTTATGGCAGACGAGATCGAACTGAAGCTCGAACTGACGCGCGACGCGGCCGACCGCTTCGAAGCCTCGAACCTGCTGCCCGGCGACCCCGCCAAGGCGCGGCAGGCGTCGATCTATTTCGATACGCCCGACCGCGATTTGCAGGCCGCCGGGCTCTCGCTGCGTATCCGCCGTTCGGGCAAGAAGCGCATCCAGACGGTCAAGGCCGATGGTGCCAGCGCCGCGGGGCTGTTCGCGCGCTCCGAATGGGAACAGCCGGTTGCCGACGACACGCCGCTTCTCGACTATTCGACGCCGATCCACGCGCTGCTGGGCGACGTCGCCGATGCCATCGCACCCGCTTTCGACGTGAAGGTCGAACGGCGCAGCTGGGACGTCGCCGAGGGCGATGCGCTGATCGAGCTGGTGCTCGACCGCGGCGAGGCGATGGCGGGGGAGCGCCGGGCCCCGATCTGCGAGATCGAGCTCGAACTGAAATCGGGCGACGCCGGCGCGCTGTTCGCTTTGGCGCGCAGGATCGACGCGGTGGTGCCCGTTCATATTGGCGTGCTGACCAAGGCCGAGCGCGGCTACGGCCTGGCCGGTCCCGCCGCGACGCTGGTCAAGGCCGAGCCGCTGGCGCTGAGCGGCGACATGACTGCGGCGCAAGCGTTCCGGCAGATCGTCGGGTCGTGCGTCCGCCAGTTCCGCCTGAACGAGACGCTGTTGCTGGCGAACCGCCAGCCGGGCGCGCTGCATCAGGCGCGCGTGGCGCTGCGCCGGCTGCGCTCGGCCCTGTCGCTCTTCAAACCGATGATCGGCGACGAAGGCGCCGCGCTCAACACCGAACTGCGCTGGCTCGCCGGCGTGCTCGGCGAGGCGCGTGATCTCGACGTGCTGCTGGGCCGCACGACGCCCGGCGCACTGCACGATCGCATCGCAGCGTCGCGCGAAGCCGCTTATGATGCCGCTTCTCAGACGCTGTCGTCGCCGCGCGCGCGCACCTTGCTGCTCGATCTCGTCGAATGGACCGCGGTGAGCGACTGGTCGGGATCGCGCGGGGGCGAGGCCGACGGCGACCAGCCGGCACGCGGGTTCGCCGTCGCCGCGCTCGACCGCTTTCGTCGCAAGGTGAAGCGCAAGGGCCGCGATCTCGCCGATCTCGACGACGAAGCGCGGCACGAGGCGCGCAAGGATATCAAGAAGCTGCGCTATGCGACGGAGTTTTTTGCAAGCCTCTTCGACCGCAAGGCCGAGAAGCGGCGCTACAAGCGCTTCATCGCTGCGCTCGAAGAGCTGCAGGACCGTCTTGGCCTGCTCAACGATCTCGCGACCGCGCCTGACCTGCTCGACCGGCTTGGTATCACCGATAAAGACGATGTGGCGGCCCTGCTGACCAAGGGCAAAAGGAAGCAGCTGATCGAGGCGGCCGCCGACGCCTATGACGACCTGATCGACACCAAACGGTTCTGGCGATAGCGGTTCAGGCGGCCCACTCGGCAGGGTCGCTTTCCTCGCCGATCAGCGCCAGCCCGTGGGCGATCGACGTCAGCTCGCCGCCGGTGGCGATGCGGTCGCTGCCGAAGCGGCGGTCGAAGATCGCGCGGATCGCGGGGATCAGCGACGAGCCGCCGGTCAGGAAGACGCGGTCGATATCGGCTGGCGCGACCGCCGCCCGCGCCAGCGCGGCGTCCATCGCGGCTTCGATGCGGCGAAGATCGTCCGCGATCCATGTCTCGAAATCGGCCCGCCGGACCTCGGCGCTGATGTCGACCCCGTCGCTTGCAAAGCGGAATTCGGCGCTGTCGGCGCTCGACAGCGCGCGCTTGAGGCGGCCGACCGCGTCATAGAGCGGAAAGCCCTGCTCATGCTCGATCAGCGCGATCATCCGCCCGATCGGCTCGGGATCGACGGCGTCGCGTTGCAGCCGCTGGAGTTCGTTCAGCGTGCGGCGGTTGCGCATCAGGGCGAGGCGCGACCAGTCGGCAAAGTCGTTGAAATAGCCGCCGGGGATTTCGAGCAGCTTGTCGAACGACCGATAATTTCCGCCCTTGCCGAGCAGTGGCAGGACAAGTTTGTCGACGATGCGATAGTCGAAGCGGTCGCCCGCAATCCCGATGCCCGACGAGGCGAGCGGGACGCAACGCCGCGCGCTGCCCGGCGCGGCGACGCGCACGATCGAAAAGTCCGTGGTGCCGCCGCCAAAGTCGGCAACGAGGATCGTCGCAGGCTCGGTCAGCCGCGACGCATAGCTGTGCGCGGCGCCGAGCGGTTCGTGGACGTAATGGATTTCGGTACCGAACGCTTCGAGCATCAGGTCGTAACGCTGGCGCGCCAGCGCGGCGTCGGGCCGCGCGCCGGCATATTCGACCGGCCGCCCGACGATCACCCGGCGCGGGCGCGTATCGAGCCGCCCGCCGGCATGCGCGACCAGCCGCTGAAGGAACAGCCGGCCCAGATCCTCGAAGCGATAGGGTCTGTTGAAGATCATTGCGCGCTCGAACGAGGGGCTCGCCGCGACGCTCTTGAACGACTGGACGAAGCGGCTGTCGAGCGGCGACTGCAGATATTCGGCGATCGCCCACGGGCCGGCCTCGTGCGCGACGCCCTGCCAGGCGCGTTCCTCTTCCCAGAAGCACAGCGCCGAGCGGAAGACTCCGCCGGTCGCGTCCTCGCCGGCATATTCGACCAGCCGCGTCTCGCCGCTGCCGTCGGCGAGCGCGACCACGGTGTTGGTCGTCCCGAAATCGAGGCCGAGCGCGGTCGCTTCGCTGGTCATGGCCGGTTCCTGTGCGGATGGGGGGCGTGGGGGCGGCGCCTATTGCACAGGAGTGGTCGGGCGGCAAGCCTACAGGTCAGCGTCCGATCAGCGCACGCAATGTTCGGCAAAAGCCCAGAACAGCGCCTTGTGCTGATATTCGCTTTTCAAGTCGGCGCTCCCCTGATGCCCGCTGTCCATGTCGGTCAGCAGCATCGCCGGGTTGCCGCTGGTCGATTGGTGGCGAACCTCGGCGACCAGCTTCGCGGGCTCCCAATAGGCGACGCGGTCGTCCTTCAGCCCTGCGGTGCACAGCAGCGGCGGATAGGCGGCGGCACGCACATTCTCATAGGGCGAGATCGAGGCGATATAATCATAGGCCTCGGGGTCGGCGAGCGGATCGCCCCAGTCGGGGCGGAACAGGGGCACAAGCGGATGCGCGCCGTCGCTCATCGTGTTGAGCATGTCGACGAAGGGCACCTGCGCGATCACGCCGCCCCACAGGGTTGGCGCGATGTTCATGCTCGCGCCGACAAGCAGCCCGCCCGCCGACAGGCCGTAGGCGACGACCTTGCCCTTCGATGTGTAGTTCTGCGCGGCCAGATATTCCGCACAGGCGATGAAGTCGGTGAAGCTGTTGCGCTTGGTGAACTTGCGCCCGCCGAGGAACCAGCGGCGCCCCTTTTCGGAGCCGCCGCGCACATGCGCGATCGCATAGCGCCAGCCCCGGTCGACCAGCGCGAGCGCGGGAATCGAAAATTCGGGGTCGCTCGCGATGCCATAGGAGCCATAGCCATATTGCAGCAGCGGCGCCGACCCGTCCTTTGGAGTCCCGCGGCGCGACACGAGCGTGATCGGCACCGTCTCGCCGTCGGGCGCAGGGGCGAACAGGCGCTCGACCACATAATCATCGGGATCGAAGTTCAGGGCGCGCTCCTGCTGCACCACCGTCCGCTTGCCGTTCGTCAGGTCGACCGAAATCCAGCGCCGCGGCGATTTGGGCGACTGGTGGACGATCATCACCGCGGGCGCGGCATAGACCTGTTCGGCGGGCAGCTCGATGGCATAGGCGGGGTCTTCGAAGCCGATCGGCTGCTCGGACCCGTCGGACCGTTGGATGACGAGCCGGTGCAGCCCATCGACCCGCTCAAGGCGCACGAGAGCGGTCTTGAAAGGCAGGATCGACAGGATCGGTGTGCCCACGCGATGCGGAACCAGCGTCGCGACCGTGCGGAAGTCCTTGGGATCGAGCCGCAGCAGCTTCATGTCGAAGGCGTCGTCGGCGTCGGTCAGCGCAACGAGGGCGCCGTCCCACTCGTCGATCTCGTAGCGCACCCCGACCTTGCGCGGCCAGACCACGGCGGGCGGCGCGCTCTCGGCGGCGGCGGATACCAGCCGCACTTCGGCGGTTTCGGGCCCCGCGAGCGTCAGGGCGACGAAGCCGTCGGCGGCGGTGCGCTTGACGCTCATGAAGATCGCGGGATCGCGCTCTTCATAGACGAGCTCGGTCGTCTCGCCGTCGACCGAGGTGCGATAGAGCCGGGTCGGCCGGTTGCGCGCGTCGCGCCATATCCAGAACAGCCAGCGCGACGAGGGCGAGAAGACCAGCCCGCTATAGCCATAGGCATCCTTGTCGACGAGTGTGCGGATTGTGCCGCTCTGAGTATCCCGGATACAGATGCGGTGGCGGTCGTTGCCGATGACATCCTCGGCCCAGGCGAACCAGCGATGGTCGGGGCTCGGCTGATGCGCCGTACTGCGGAAATAGGGCTGCCCTTCGGCACGCAGCGCTTCATCGACCAGCAGCTCGGGCTTTCCGCCCGCCTTCTGCCGGCTGTAGCGCGGATGGGTCGCCCCCGTCGGCATGGCGGAGGAATAGGACCAGCCATCCTTTTCGAGCGCGGGCGCCGCGACCGCGCCTGCGCTGCGTGCCAGCATCGCTTTCACCAACTCGTCCTGCAGCGCGCGCGTCGGTTCCAGCACCGCCTCGGCATAGGCATTTTCGCCGGCGAGCATTTTCGCGACCGGGGCGGGCAGGTTGGTGCGGTTGCGTTCGCCCTCGGCCGGAATGAATTTCATCCACGAATAGACATCGTCGCGATTGCGGCCGAGTTGTTCGATGACGTGTGCGATGCGCGGAGACTGTGGCGGCCGCACGGCGGGCCAGCGCGACGCGGATTGGACGCCTCGCGCCCAGAGCGGCTGGCCGGCCAACAGAAGCGCGCCCGACGCCGCCCCGAACAGGAAGTTTCGCCGCGCCTTGTTGTCGAGCCTGTTCATGCCGATCCTATCCCGTTCCGCCCATGTTGCGGTGCCAGTCTATGGCGCGGCAAATGGCTTACTGCGCCGATCAGGCCGCCGTATCCAGCGATCGGGCAAATCGGCCTGCCTTTGCCCGCGGCGCGGCGCGGGGGGGTGGCCCGATACGGCGCGATTCTGGCCCGACCCTCGCCGACATCAAGGATCAACATGATAGCTTGACGGTCGGAATTGCATAGCAATCAGGGAGGCTGAAATGTCGTTTGCATCAATGAAGCGGGTCGCCATGTGTGGCATTTCCGTGCTGGCCCTCGGGCAGGCGACGGGCGCGATGGCACAGGACACCGACGACAGCGAAATCGTCGTCACCGCCAACAAGCGCGAGCAATCGGTGCGCGATGTCGCCGGATCGGTCGCCGCGGTCAGCGAGGCGACGCTGCAGAAACTCAACGCGCAAAGCCTCTCCGATTATATCACCCGCGTTCCCGGCGTCGTCTTCAACGATTATCAGCCGGGCGTCTCCGAAGTCGTCATCCGCGGTGTCGCCTCGACCACCTATCACGAAGCCAACCAGGCGACGACGGGCTATTATCTCAACCAAGTGCCGCTGATCGAGCCCGGCTTCCCGCTCGTCATCCCCGACATCGACAGCTTCGACGTCAGCCGCGTCGAGGTGCTGCGCGGGCCGCAGGGTACGCTCTTCGGCTCGTCGTCGCTCGGCGGCGCGGTCAACTATGTCGTCAACGAAGCCGACCCCAGCGGCTTCGACGCCGGCTTCGAAGGCAGCCTGTCGACGACGAAGCGCGCGGGCGAGGCCAGCTATACGGTGAAGGGCATGGTCAATGTGCCGATCGCGACCGACAAGCTGGCCGTGCGCCTCGTCGCGCTCCAGCGTTTCGACGCGGGCTATCTCAACAACACCCTGCTGGGCGAGAAGGGCAGCAACGACCTGCGCGTGCGGGGCTTGCGCGGGTCGATCGTCTTCACGCCGACCGAAACGACGCGCATCTCGGCGCTCAGCCTGTATCAGGAATATGACCTCGACGATCAGACCTATGTGCTGTTCGGCCCGCCCAAGACCTTTGACCGCGCGACCAATGTCGCCGAGTTCCAGGATACCGAGATCATGCTGCACAGCCTGAAGCTGGAGCAGGATCTGGGTTTCGCGACGCTGACCGCGATCGGCAGCTATACCGAGAAGAAGGCCAATCTGGCGTTCGACAATTCGATCTTCGGCGGCAACGACCCGCGGACCAATACGCCAGCCTTGGCGAGCAGCGACGGCAAATCGAAGACCGAATATGGCGAACTGCGGCTCGCCTCGCCCGACGGCGGCCGCTTCCGCTGGCTGATCGGCGCCAACTACACCCGGCTGCGGTCGAACAACACCGACGGCACCTTCATCGAAGGGATCGCCGATTATATCGACGCCAACCCGGCCCAGTTCGGCAACCAGCCCGGCGATACGCTGGCGCCCGGCGACCTGTCCGAGCGGACGATCAGCAGCAACCGCGTGACCGAAAAGGCGGTCTTCGGCGAAGCCTCGTTCGATATCGTCGAGCAGCTGACCCTGACGGTCGGTGGCCGCCTGTTCGAATATCGCACGCGCCCGCGCCTGCAATATCTGCCCAACGCCAATCTGATCCCTCCGTTCGATTTCTCGCCCGCGACGAGCAAGGATTCGGATTTCATTCCGAAGGTTTCGCTGACGTGGAAACCCTCGGGCGACGCGATGGTCTATGCACTCTATTCCGAAGGGTTCCGCATCGGCGGCGCCAACGTCTTCTCGCTCGCGACGCCGGGCCTGCCGCTGACCTTTGAGAGCGATACGACCAAGAACTTCGAGGTCGGCACGCGCTTCGACCTCATCGACCGGACGCTCACCGTCGATGTCACCGCCTATCATATCGATTGGGACAATATTCAGGCGCGCCTGTTCACCCCCGGCGACTTCCGCGCCTATACCGTGAACGGTGGCGGCGCCGACATCGACGGCGTTGAAATCAGCCTGACGCTGCGCCCGACGCGCAATCTGACCTTCGCCTCCAATCTCTCCTACAATGACGCGCGCCTCTCATCGCTGCTCCCCGACAGCTTCGCGCCCGGCGGCGGCTATGCAAAGGGCACGCAGCTGCCGGGGGCGTCGGACTGGATCCTGTCGAACTCGATCGACCTGAATTTCCCCGACAGCGCGATCAAGCCCCGCTTCAACATCGCGCACCGCTATATGTCCGCCGCCCCCGTCGCGTTCGGCGCGGCGCTCGAAAAGGGCGACTATCATATCATCGATCTGAACGCGTCGATTACCGTCGCCGACCGGATCGAGGTCGGGCTGTTCGCCAAGAATCTGTTCAACCAATATGGCGTCCTCAACGCGCCCTTCTCCTTCGCGGGATCGGTCGCGCGGCCACGCACGCTCGGCGCGACGGTGCGGTTCAGCCTGAACTGATTGTCGAGTTCCTCCCTGTCTGTCTCTTATACACATCTCCGAGCCCACGAGACACTGAGCGAT
>CAUUIU010000060.1:0-12512 GCA_963545025.1 uncultured Sphingopyxis sp.
TACACTTCTAGCTTCGTCGGCAGCGTCAGATGTGTATAAGAGACAGGGATAGTCGCCAGCGCCTGAGTCGCTGAACGAACGCTGCGGGATATGCGGGTCGGGCGGCTGCCCCTCGAGCGCCAGCGCCAGAAGCGACGCGCCCCAGGCATAAAGGTCGTGGAGGTCCGCTTCGGCCAGTATCGGTTGCCGGAACCCTTCGTGACGCCAGGCTTCGAGCAGCCTTTCGCCGGAAAGGCGGTAGAGGGCATCGCGGACCGGCGTCGGGCTGACGCCAATCACCCTCGCAAGCTGCGCGGGTTCGAGCCGCTCCCCCGGCGCGAAGTCGCCGCGCATCACCTTCGCCTTGAGCTCGGCATAGACGAGCTCCATCGTCGCGCCGGGACTCATGGTCTGTTTCCCGAGGCGCCCGCTTGCTGGGACGCGACATGATGCGCGAGCATGGCGGCTTGATCGGGCCGAAGCGCATCGACCGCCGCGCGCGCGTCCTCGGGGTCGGCATCGAAGAGGACCGACGGGCATTGCCCCTCGAAATTGCCGAGGTTGGGCCGGTGCTGGACATAGCCAACCATTTCGGAAATCTCCCTCGGAAATGATCGCGCGATATGCGGAGGATAGGCCAGCCATTGATTCTCATAGGGCTTGAGCCATCCGAGGCAGTAGCTGACAATGATCCCCCGGCGGACATTTTTGCTATGGTTTGCGCCGGCTCCGTGCAGCGTCGACCCGAGGAAGACGATCGCATCGCCGGGTTCTGCCTCAGCGACGACGGGCGCCTCCTTCGGCTCCTCCACCAGCGCTTCGAGCCCATGGCTGCGTGGCCAGATGATCGTGCCGCCATTCTCCTCGGTGAAGGATGTCAGCGGCCACATGACGTTGACGAGATATTCGACCTCGCCGAGCGCACCCTGCCACATATCCTGGTCGCGATGCGGGAACTGGGCGAGCGCGCCGGGATGAAGCTCGATCGCCTGCGCGAGGTTGAGCTGGATGCGTTCGCACCAATTGCCAAGCGCGACCTCGGCCAATTCGAGTATTGCCGGGTTCATGATCAGGTCCGCCATGTGCGGAGATCGAATGAGCAGGCGTCCGAAGCGCTTGGTTCTCGCGCCGTAGAAGCCGCCTTCACAGAAGGGTGTGGCAGCATAACGCCGATCGAGGTCGGCATTGATACGGCCGAGCAAGGGCGATGGCGCGGCGCCCCGGATGATGGCGAAGCCATTGGCCATGAGGTCACGGGCCGCCGGCGAGCCTCGACACTCGGTTCCATAGGATGCTGGATTGAAGATCATCGCACCCTCCTCAAGCGGCGCGCGCGGCGGAAGCCGCGGCGAACTTGGCGGCGATGCCCGCAGCGGCAAGCTTGGCGACCGTGGAGCAATCAATGTCGATCCGGAGCGCCACAAGCGCCTGCCCCTGGTGGAGTACCGGCTCGCAGAGCGCATGGCAGTCCCAGCCGAAGGTCTGAATCTGGCGGAACCAGCCAAGTTCGGCGACGCCGGTGTAGGTGTGGATGTCGTTCGCGAGCGCATGTTTGGCGAGACCCACGAGAAGTATGTCGCGTGCGATCCGGCGCTGCCGCGCGCCGATCCCGGGCGAGAGGCAGAAGCGGGTGATTTCGAAGATGGCTGGACCCTGAGGGATGGGACCGGTGACGAGAAAGGGAAAAAGCGCATCGAGCAGCGCGGGCCGCGTGGTTGGCAGCAGACGCGCTGAAGCGAGATGTTCGCCCGCTTCATCGGTGACGATCAGATAGGTGGCATGGATATCGTCGAAATGATCGACTTCATATTGATCCGCGAGGGCCGGAATATCCCATTTCAGAAGATCGATGAAGACGCGTTTGCGCGCGGCGAACATCGAACGAAGCGCGATATGTTCGCGGTCCCGGCTATCCTGGTCGATGGTGAGAAGCATGAGATCGTCTCCTTGATTGAAAAGAGACAATCCAGATGAACGGGGAAATGCGGCGGCGCCATAACACAAAGGGGGGGTGTCAGCCTCGGGCGACATCCCCGAAACAGATCGCGCTGTCGAACAGGGCGCGAATGGCGAGGGCTATCCGCGTCGGTGCGTCATAGGCAGCCCGCGCGTTGCGCAAATGCTCCCGCACCGTCTCCTCGCTAATGTCGAGCAGCTGCGCGATGACCGAATTGGATTTGCCCCGCGCCGCCCACATCAGACATTCGATCTGCCGATCGGTGAGTTGCGGCCGCTCACCCGGCGTCACGGGGTCGCCGAGCCGGCGCGCAGCTTCAAAGACGAACGCCCCGAGACTTTGCGCGAAGACAAGCGCTTCGGGCGGCATGGATCCGCTTTCCGTCCATGCAAAAGATACGGAGCCATGCGCCTCCCCCGGCAAATGCACGGGGACTGTCAGCCCGTCGGCGATGTTGTGGCGCCGGGCGCGTTCCAGCACCTCGGCATCTTGAGGTCGCGGCCGATGGAGCGTCATATCGCGCCAGCGGAAACCCGATGTTCGTCGATGGCTGAATCGGTGCACGGGATCCGAGACGCCGAGGCGATTCTGGTCGAACCAATGCGCAAAGCCTTCGGGATAATTGTGGAGACGGATGCCTCTGTCGGGAGCGGCGAGAAAATCGACATGATGGCTGATCGCAAACCAGGCGCAGCCCATTCGAGCGCAAATCTCGCGGAGGATATTGACGAGCGCGTCCTCGCTATCGACCGCCATGATGTCGTCTTCGAGTTGCCGTGCGGCCTCGATCGTGCGCATTCCGACCCATTGACAGCACCGGCAGCGTCCTCAAGCCTGACTGCCGGGTACAGCCCCTGTTTCAGTGCCGACCCTTGAGCCCTCTCAAGCAGGCGAAGGTCCGGTCATGACGCCTGCCGTTGGTCCACCAGCAGCGCGGAACGGGGGCGAAGCTATCGGCGGCGCCATATGTTTCAAATATATTCGTCAGTTAGAACCAGATTGGGGATTGTTTCGAAGTCGAAGCACTCCGACAATCAAAGGTCACCGCCCGGAAACGGGCAACTTCTCTTGGGGGACGGGCTTTATGATGGAGCCAAATTTCAGAAGCGGCTTGCCTCAATCCAGATTGTCACGAAACTGACGGGATGGACGGGGCGCAGGAACCTAGCGCGGCCGATGCAAGGCTATGGGCGCTTTTGACCGACAAGCAGCGCGCGTGCCTCGACCTCGTGCTCCAGCGCAAGACCTCGAAGCAGATCGCCCGCGAGCTCGGCATTTCCAGGTACACCGTCGATCAGCGGATATCGGCTGCGCGCAAAACGCTCGCCGCGGTCAATCGTGACGATACCGCCATCCGCTATGCCCGGCTGAAAAGCATATGCGATCGGATCGCATATGATCCGGTAGAGCTTCCCATCATGCCCTCCCTCGCGCCATCCGATTTCCCGGACGGCGATCCGGCCCATTATCTCGATGTCCGCGAAGGCAAAGGGGCAATGGCCGGATTATCGGGCGAACGCCCACCGTCCGGGACGATCTGGAGGCACGACCATGCACCGACGGCAAAGGCCACAATCATCGCTATCATGCTCATGGTGGTGGTGTTCGCCCTGCTCGGCGGGCTCGGTATTGCCGAGGCGCTAACGCGCCTCATGTCCGGCTAAATCCCTTCATCTTGCCCTACAGCAACAGCCGGGAGCTCCGCTTCCGGCAAAGGAGAAGTCATGTCCGAACATCTCATATCCATTGCCGCGAGCTTGCAGCAGCAACTCCCGTCAGCCGAATTCCGGATCGACGATGCCCTCATTGCCGTATCATCGCTCATGGCGAGCGTCGTCACGGCGCGGCGCGACACCGAAGGCGTGCCGCCCGCCAAGGGGCAGGCGACGATCCAGCGCCTCGCCAAAGCGCAAATGGCGCTCATCGACGCCGGCGGCGATGTGCTGCGCGTCCATGGCGAGCTTGTCGCCATCGGCCAGGAGACAGCAGGTTATGACCTGCACGAGGAATGCCCGAAGCGGGCAGCCGTCCACCGGCTTCATGCGGTCGCAACGTAAGAATTTGACCGGGGGCCGCGAGCGTGAAACAGGTGCAAAATGCGTGTCGCGATCTTCGCCCTGTTCCTGCTCGCGGCTCTTGGCTACGCCGCCTGGCGGGGTGGCGGCCCCGAAAGGGTGATGGCGGGGATCGCGGCGACGATGGTCGGCTCGGATCTGCTGCTGCACCAATTCGTCGCGCCCGAATATGCAGTTCTCGATTTCGGGCATTTGCTCATCGATGGCTTCGGCGCCTCCGCGACATTGCTGCTCGCCCTTTTCGCCTATCGTTTCTGGCCGATGATCGCGGCTGTTCTCCATATATTGCCGCTGCTGGCCCATTCGAGCCGCGCCCTCAATCTGGCGATGGAGCCGGCGGCCTATATGGTCATGCAGGTCGCGGCCTCCTGGGCGGTTCCCCCTCTCCTGCTCTTCGCAACCTGGCGGCACCAAAGACGGCTTCGCACCAACGCCAACTATCCGTCCTGGCACAGCTCATCGCTGCGATTTCTCCGGACGACAGCGAAGACATAGCAAGCGCGCTCCTCGAGGAGTTTCACAGCCTCGAGAGGATCTGGGCCCAAACGCCCGAAGCCCTGGCCCGCATTCTCGGCGACCACGCAGCGGTGATCGAGCTCCTCCTCTGCACCCGGCGCGCGATGCTCGCATCGATGCGCGGCAAGCTCCATTCGAGGCGGATCGATCCGGACGATGCGAAACTCAGAGACTATCTCATCGCATCCATGGGGTCGCTCGCCGACGAGCATCTGCGTATCCTGTTCCTCGATGGGTCGCGGCACCTCATTGCCGATGAATGCCTGCAAAGCGGTAGCCTCGCGCATTTGGCGCTCTATCCCCGGGTCATCTTCCGCCGCGCGCTCGAACTCAATGCCGCCGCGATTCTGCTCGTCCACAATCATCCTAGCGGAAATCCGCATCCGAGCGACGAGGATATCGAAGCTACGCGCCGGCTCGCGGATATCGGGCACGCGCTCGATATCCGGCTGTCGGGTCATATTGTCGTGACCGCAAACCAGACATCACGGATCATCGTCGATAATGCGGTCCCGCGCGGCACCTTCTCCTTCACCCTGAAGAGCCCCGATACTCCCGCCGACCGTCATGCCCAGGCGCTTGTCGTGGCCAACGCGCGGCTCGCGCAGCGTCGCCGTTTTCTGCGGCGGCAACTGATTGGCGCCGAATATCTTTTCGTCGAGCCTGCCTGGGACATGCTGCTCGACCTGTTCATCCACCAGTGCGAAGGCCGGGTGCTCCATCTATATCCCATGTGCGTCGCATCGGGCATTCCGATGAGCAGCGCGCTACGGCTCGCCCAAAAGCTCTGCGAAGCAGGCATATTACGGCGGCAGCCCGACACATTCGACGGGCGGCGGAGCATCATGACAATCGAGCCCGAGATCATGCATCGGCTTAGCGCCTATTTTGCGGAAGGTGCCGAATAGCCGGCTAGCCCCGCCCCCGGCGCCGCATGCGCGCGCCGGAGACCTGCGGACCCGGACAATGCCGGTCCGGCTCCCCGCAGGGGAAGCGGCTTTGCACTCACCTCGCCTGACGCAACCGGAACGTGCCGTGCGGCACGACAACACGACCCTCCAAGCTTCCATACTCTGAGAGATATCGACAAGGGCCAGAACGACGCTTCATGAAAATATTTCGAATATATTCCGGCTATATTGTATGAATGGCGGTCCGCCTGCAGCCGATTGGCAGGTGGCACGCGAATATTCGGCGCTGATGCTGTGCGACCGCCGCGCCTTCGCGTGGGAATGGCTCCGGCGAACACCCCGTTATCGCCGCCTATGGGCGGCTAGGGAACGGCTTCCGGTGGACGCATCGATCCGGGTCGGTCTGCTTGCCTGGATCGACCCCGCCATTGCCGCTCCCGAAGCCCGTCCCATCTGGTCGCCCGACGTCGACCCAAAGGTTCTCCAGACGCGCGCCGGACGCCGCGCGCCTCGCCCCGGAGACTATTTCGATGTCCTCGCGCTCGCCGACTATGTCTCGATCGCGGTCGATCAGGCGAACAGAGAACATTGGCTCATTTCGGATGGTCGCTGGCTGATCCGGCTTATGCACCATGATGGCACCTTGCTCGGCCGATCCACTCTGCTCGTGCATGAGATCGAAGGCCTGGATTCGGCGGCCCCAAAGATCGCGGTGTTGCAGCAGTTTCTTGCATTGACGGCGCGCGGCGAGATGCCGGCGCCGCTGCGTCCGCGCGAAAGCCGGGCGGCGCGCTGGATACTCGAGCTGCGAACCGCCGATGCGCTGGCCGCAGGCGCATCGCAGAAGAGAATCGCCGAGGTCCTGTTCGGGGAGAGTGTCACGGCGCGCCGTTGGCGGGTCGAAAGTGCATCCTACCGCTCGCGCGTTCAGCGACTCGTCAAGGCCGCGCAGCAGTACCTCACCGATCCATTTAGCGGGCCGTGGTTCCGCTGAGGCGCCAAAACGCGGGTCTTCCCATGATCGAGGTCACCATATCGATCGTCCAAAACGTCGCTGCAAATGGGCCGCGACGCTGTTTGCATATCGCGCCTGCCGCCAGCCCGTCGGGCTATGGTAGACGCCGATCGCTTTCCAATAGTCGCCTGTGGCGGCCAGCCCGGACAGAAATATCCAGCGCGCCACCTCGGCGTTGAAACAGGCATCGTTCTGCAGCCATGATCGGACGTGAACCTCGGGACGTCCGACGAGTTTGGCGATCTTTGGAACCCACCAGCTGTTGACCTGAAGCGGTCCGAGATCATGTGTGCCGTTGCTGTTGGCGACGGCGGCGCCGATCCAGCCGCCCTCCTGGTCGCGAAGGCCCCACAAGGTGCGCTCGAGCCAGATCCTGCCTTTCGCGGCCTTGCGTATGCAGGTGGCGAGATCGGTATCCTGCGGCGTGACCTGCGGCTTGGCCGAAGCCGTGGTTCCGAACCCGGCAATGGTGGAAGCCGCGACAATGATGGTCAGCAAGTGAAAGACAAAAGGGGATTTCATCATAAGGCTCGGCGCTCCAACAATCATAGGCGGCCGATGGCGATGGGTTCGATCGCCATCCGTCCGATGTGACGTCCGCTCGCCGGTCCGCCGTCTTCGTGGCCGGGTCCGGCACCATCGCAATTCATCGATCATGCCCTCCGCGGTCAGGCTCGTGGTGGCGCTGCTGTTCGGGAACGGGTTCGGGAGACGCTTGCCTGCCTGCGCTTAACAGCCCGCGCAGATAGTCATCGAATTGACCTGCCGCTCGGTGAGCGCGTCCAGCGAGCCGTTCGGCGAGGCTGGCAGGACGGAACATCTCCGCCCACGCGCGCTCTTGGTCCGCCCGCCGCTGAGCGCGTTCGGCCCGGGACTGCAGCATTGCGGCGCGCTCGCGTTCGATCGTGCCCGAGTGGCGCAGGCTTCGCATTCGGTGGCTGTCGCGCGCGAGGCGCCCCAGCCCCTCCAGCGCCGATGTCTTCTCGCCCGAATTCGCCTCGAGCTTGCTGACGAGGTGCTCCGGATCCTCGGTCCAGAGCTTGACCCCGAAGCGCGCACGCGTGATCGCGGTATAATAATTCTGGCCATTGACGAGGCCCGATCCGAGCGGTGCCAACACATAGGCGCGGTCATAGGTTTTGGACTGCGCCGAATAGACGGTCTCGGCATAGCCATGATCCCAGGTGCGGTGGCGCGCCAAATCAATAGCCTGCGGCTCGGCCTTGCGATCCCAACGGATCGTCGCGACCGAGCCGTCGATGCGCTCGACCGTCCCGCGTTCGGCATTTTTAAGATCGAGCTCCTTCGCAGCGAGGCGCCACTGGATGCGGTCTCCCGCTGCCAGATCGCGTATATCTTCGATAAAGACGGCGACCTCGGACGCCCGTCCCAGCCTCGGATTCCAGAGAAGCTGACGGCCCTCTTCGTCCGCCAGCCGCACCCACTGGCGGCCCTTGCTGTCCGGTTCGATGCCGTCGACACGATAGTCTGTGTCCTTCGCAATGCCTCGCTCTGCGTCATCGCGCGCAAATCGGACGACCTGCCCGCGCGAATAGAAGCGCGCGAAGCGCTTCTCCTGGTTGGTCATGCCCGACGATGTGAGGACGGAGAGCCGCAGATCCTCAAGCCCAATTGCTCCTTCCCGTTTGAGCACCTCGCGGATCCGGTTGTTGACGATCAGCCGCGTCGCATTGTCGAGAACGAGGATATTGGTCGCCTCGCGGGTGCCGGGTTTGAGCCTTGTCCATTCGCCGACCAGCGATTCCGCAAGCTTGTCGGCGCGCTCGCCGCTCACCACCTTGTCGAGCGCATCGAGCGACGCGGCATAATCGCCGCGCCGCGCACTTGCGACGGCAGCCTTCATCGACTTGGTTTCCTGACGCACCGCGACCGTCAGACGCGCGGTCGGAAGCCCGAGCTGCTGCATGAGCCAGGCGGGTTTTCCCTGCTCGATCGCCCCCGTCTGCTTGTTATCGCCAAGCAAGATGACGCGGGCGCCGGTGTCGCGGCTGACCTGCAGCACGCGCAGCGCTTGCCGGCTGCCGAGCTGCCCGGCCTCGTCGAGGACGAGGACGTGGCGATCGGTGACGTCATGACCGCCGCCCGCGAGCAGCGCCGCGACGGTTCGCGATTCAATGTCGGCATCGGCGCCAAGCTTGCCCGCTGCGGACGAGGTTGGCGCCAAACCGACGAACGTCCAATCGGGATCGGCCGCCGACTTCAATTGCTGGACCAGCGTCGATTTGCCCGAGCCCGCGACCCCGTCGACGCTGACGACTCGGTCACTCGACAATGCAAGCCAGGCCAGCACCTTGCGCTGATCGTCGTTGAGGATGCTGCCGCGGAGCGCCGCATCGATCCGTTCCGGCGAAGCGAGCGGCACAGTGTCGTCGAGGCTGAGCGAGATCTGGCCCGAAAGCGCGATCTCGAGGCGCGCGGTGCGGCGCGAGGTCCGTCCGCGCGTCAAGACACCGTCACCCGTTTGCTCCCTGGTCCGCAGAAGCTTTATTCGCTCCTCATGCGCTTCGAAGAGGGGGCGGACATCCTGCGGCCGCACCTCGCCGACATGCGAGGCCAGCCCGGCGCGAATGAGCCGCCCTAGATTGTTGACGGCCTCGCGCGTCTCGGACTGGCGAAGTCCGAAGAGCGAAGCCCGGCTCGCCGTCGCCCGATCGACGCCTATTTCCCGTTCGCCGCGTTCGTCCGCGCGGCTGCGAATGGCGTCCAGCGTCGGTGCATGCGCTGCGGACCGCATCGACCATTGGCCATGAAGGTCTTCGAGCCCGACCTTCTGCTTCGCGCGGCGGGTTTCGAAGAAGGACCGCGTGCGTGCGGCCTGCCCCTCCAGACCATGGTCTTTGGCGTGCGCGTCGATCTGTTCGGCGCGCCGCGACATGTCGGCGATCATGTCCTGCGGCACGCCGCGTATCTCGAAGAGACCTCGCCGTGGGTCGAAGTCGATATCATATCCTAGTTCACGCAGGCGGTGGGCGAGATCGTTGCGGTAGATCTGGCCTGCGGTCATCTGTTCGGCGAACATGGCCCGGGTCTCGAGGCTGACCATTTGCTCATCGCCCGCATGCCGGGTCATGTTGAGAATGACGACATGGGTGTGGAGATGGGGATCGAGTTCGCGCGAGGCATGTTCGGTGAAGCGCGCGTAGAGAAGCCCACCGGTCGTCTCATGGACGATGTCGCCGTTCATCCGGCGGCGAAGCGCGGCATGTTCCTCGATCCAGCCGATCGCGGTGCCGACCGCTTTCTCATGCGCTGCGACAATGCGCTCGTCGCCCGCGACCAGCGCCATGATCGACACCGACTTCGGTGCATTGACCGAAAAGTCCCAGCCGGGATGATGCTCGATGGTTCCGTGGCGGCGACGACCGAGATACTGGTCGCCGACCTTGCCGGCGAGCAGATTCTCGAACGCCCCGCGCTCGACCGCACCTTCAAGGCCGAGTTCGGCGGCGATCCGCCCGCCCCACGCGGAGGGCTCGTTACCGCCCTTCGTATAATAGTCCCCGATGGTGTAATATCGGGCGACGTTGGCGGGCGTTCCCCCGAGGCGGCGCGGATGGATCATGCCGGCTTCGCCGGACTGCGGCGACCACCCGGGCGGCCGTGCTGGCGAAGCGAGTGCGTCCACGGCGTGGCAATGATCTCGAGGCGCGCGAGCGGCGCGTCGGCGTCATGCCCGCCGGTCACACCGGCAGGAGCGATCGGTGCCTTTCCGTCGCCTTTGTCGCCATCGCCAGCAGTTGCCATCGGGCCCAACGGGAGCTCGGGCGCCGCCGAACCGGAGGCTCGCTTCGGGGAACGCTTGCGCATGGCAGGCGGTTTAGATGGAGCAGCGGGAGCAGGCAGCAAAGGCGTCGGCGCGGTGCGCAGCGGGGGATCGCTTCGTTCGATGAAGGCGTCGGAGGGGGACGGCGTCCGATTGTAGCGATCGTCGAAACGGATCGCCGGCAAGCCGCGGCCGAACCGCAAAAAGCCCGCAAGGTTCGGCAGATTCGTGACCTCGGTGTTGAGGACGAGCGGCCGCGTCACCTGGATGCGCGAGAGATTGACCCCGTCGCGCATATCATTGACGCCGTAGCTCATCCCTTCATTGGCTTCGACCTGTTCGACCTGGCCCAGATTCTTCGAAACGAGATCGGCGGTGTCGCCGTCATTGCCCCTCAGCGCGACCCAAGTCGAGCAATAGCCGGTGACAGCGGCGGCTTCCTCCTGGCCATAGGTTGCTTTCAGCTGCGGATAGGACTGGAACCCCAATATGCCGCAGCCGCCATATTTGCGGGCACGGGCAAGAAAGTCCGAAAGCGAGGGCAGTTTCTGGAGGCTCGGCAGCTCGTCGATCACGCAATAGAGGCGCCGGGCCTGATCGGGTTCAAGGCTCATGATTGCGCTGATCGCAATGTCGAGCCAGACGGTGATCAGGGGACGGAGCGAGGGAAGCTGGTCGGCCTTGACGGTGATGAAAAGCCAGCTGTCATCCCCCTCGGTGGTCACCCAGTCGCGGATCGAGAGACCATCGTCGGTATCGTCGAGATAGGCGAAGCTGCGCATTACCGAGGCAAGCTCGGCCTGCACCCCCGCCGAGGTCCGCTCGCCTTCCGACGACACAAAGGCCGCCGCATCGGTCCCCGCGACATAGGCGCCGAGGGTCTTCAGCGGCGAACGCACGATGGTCTCGAGGAGCGCCGAGACATAGGTGCGCTTCTCGGTAGCAAGCTTGCGCATGACCGCGACCAATGTGCCGCGCGCCGCCTTCGACCAGAAGGGATCGCCATGCTTGTCGGGGATCATCGATTCCGCGATCTGGTCATAATGATAGTCGCGCGGGACATCGACCCAGGGCGACCAGATGGCGGTGCGCTCGTCGAGCGGATTGAGGAGGATGTCCTTCCCGGGCCGGTAGAATTTCTCGACGAAGGTGCCGGCGGTATCATAGACGATCGCGCGCCGGCCCGAGGCGCGGATACCGGCGAGCATCTTGACGATCATGTTGGTCTTCCCCGTGCCGGGAGCGCCGCAGATCAATATATGTTCGGGTTCGAAGGCGAGCGGAACCTTGACCCCGCCGATCGCGAAACTCCCCTTGCGCTCGCGCCAGAGCGCGCGGCGGATCTGCCAGACGGACCCGAAGCGCGCGCCGCGCAGATATTCGTTCGAGCCGAGCCCGCGCCCCATCCGGGTGAAATAGAACCAGGCGACAAGGAGTGCGCCGAGCGCGAAGAAGCCGGAGAGGATCGCCCCGGTGATGATATCGCTCTCGAGCGTCTTCAGCGCCTCTTTCATGATCGGCGCACCGATGAGCAAGTCGGCCGAGGTCCAATATTCACTCCCCTCGGGAGTACGAAAAAGCACCGGGTCGGTGGTCCCCCGCGCGGTATCGGCCTTGAACATGGCCTCGGCATATTTGAGGAGAAGGTAGCGCTGATAGTCGCCCGACTTTTCGAGCGCGTACCAGATGGCACCGATGATCCAGATCGCGGTTCCCGCCATCACGGTCTGGAAGAAGACCTGGGTGGTCATACGGACATTATGGACGATGGCCTGACCGCCGCGCGTCCAACTGCCGAGCGTGTCGTTGCGGAAGATGCTCATGACTGCGGCCCTCCCCTTGTGAGGGTACGATCGTCGCCCGTCGGCAGCCCCCGTTCGCGGAGCAATCGGAGGGTATCCTCCATCCCCTTGGCGAGCGCCCGAGGCTCGCGCGCGCCGACGTCGGACGCGAGGATCGCGAGGATCTGGATAACGGTCGAATGAAGTTCATCGAAGCGGGCGTGGAAGCCAAAGGGATCGGCGCCATTAAGCTGTTCGAGTGCTTCGCGGATATAGGCGGACGGGGTCATGCCCGCCGCGTCCGCCGAGGCGAGCAGACGATCGTAAAGAGCGTCGTCGAGCCGGAGAGACAATTTTGCCAAAGTGATGCTCCAGAAAAGTGGAGCCTTTGGACATGAGGTTGTGAAGCGGCTCCATCATAGCCGAAAAGGCCCTATATTCCAATGGCTAATGCGTCCGACGCGTCGGACAGGAGATGGCGCGGGGGATCAACG
>CAUUIU010000061.1:0-12262 GCA_963545025.1 uncultured Sphingopyxis sp.
CATACGAGATCGCTCAGTGTCTCGTGGGCTCGGAGATTTGTATAAGAGACAGGCGCAGCGCAGTGAGGTCGAGCGCGCCGCGCTCAAGATGGTCGCGCAGACGGCCGGGGGTGCCGACGACGATCTGCACGCCCTGGCTCAAAGCACGGCGTTCCTTGCTGGCGTCCATGCCGCCGACGCAGGTCGCGATGCGCGCGCCGGCCTTGGCATAGAGCCAGCCGAGTTCGCGGCTGACCTGCAGCGCGAGTTCGCGCGTCGGCGCAACAATCAGTGCAAGCGGCGACGTCGCGAAGGGCAGGCGGTCGCCCTCGATCAGCTCGTCGGCCATCGCGAGGCCGAAGGCGACGGTCTTGCCCGATCCGGTCTGGGCGGAGACGAGCAGGTCGCGGCCCTTGGCGTCGGCCTCGGTCACTTGCGTCTGCACGGGGGTCAGCGCTTCATAGCCGCGCGCGACAAGGGCGTCCGAAAGGACGGGCGAAAGATTCTCGAAAGGCATTTTTATCTCAATAATATGGGCGGTCACCGGTGCGGTGACAGGCCGACGGAAAAGGGGCTCAATGGGCTTAAATCACCTGTCCGGCAGCGTGTCCGCTAGCCCAGGCCCATTGAAAATTATAGCCGCCTAACCACCCTGTGACATCTACGGCCTCGCCGACCGCATAGAGGTTCGGGACGGTTTTGGCCATCATTGTTTGCGATGACAGGCCCGCGGTGGCGATTCCGCCCACGGTAACCTCGGCTTTTGCAAAGCCTTCGGTGCCGTTGGGGTGGAAGGTCCAGTGTGCGAGGCGCGCCTCGGCATCGGCGATTTTGCGGTCGGTCTGCGCACCCAGTTCGCCGGAAAGCGCGAGACGATCGGCAAGTGTTTCGGCGAGTCGGTCCGGCAGCATCGCGCCCAGCGCGGCGCGCAGCGTGGCACGTGGCCGCTCGCGCTTGGCGTTCACCAGCCAGCCGCTTGCAACCTCGGGCAGGAAGTCGATCGTCACCGGCTCGCCGTGTCGCCAATAGCTGCTGATTTGCAGGATCGCCGGACCCGACAACCCCTTGTGGGTAAACAGTGCGGCCTCGCGAAACGCCGCCTTGCCCGCGCGCGCCTCGACGGGGGCGGCGATGCCGGAGAGCTCGCGGAACAGCACATCGTCACCGCCAAGCGTCAACGGAACGAGCGCGGGACGCGGCTCCACGACCTTCAATCCGAACTGGCGTGCAAGATCATAAGCGAAGCCGGTGGCGCCCATCTTCGGGATCGACGGCCCGCCGGTGGCGATGACCAGCGCGGGGGCAGTGAAATCTTGATCGCCGAACCGGACGCGGAACTTGCCATCGGCGTGAGTGATTCCGCCGACGGGCTGACCGGTGCGCACATCGACCCCGGCCTTTGCCGCCTCTTCGAGCAGCATCGCGACAATCTGCTTCGCCGATCCGTCGCAGAACAGCTGGCCCAGCGTCTTTTCATGATAGGCGATGCCATGACGCTCGACGAGCGCGATGAAGTCGGTGGGCGTGTAGCGCGCGAGCGCCGATTTCGCGAAATGCGGGTTGGCTGACAGGAAGCGGTCGGGCGCGCTATTCACATTGGTAAAATTGCAGCGTCCGCCGCCGGAGATCAGGATCTTCTTGCCGACCGCATCGGCATGGTCGAGCAACAGCACGCGCCGCCCCCGCTGCCCCGCGACGGCCGCGCACATCAACCCGGCCGCGCCGGCACCCAGCACGATGGCGTCATATTCGGGAACGGGCATAAGGTGTCAGTGCAGCTTTGCGATCGAGAGGCTGTCGGCCTTGGCGCGGATCTTCACCGACTCCTCGCTGCGCGTCAGCGCTTTCGCGATCGACTTCAGCGGCATGCCCTTTTTGGCGAGCGTATGGAGCTTGTCGATCTCGGCCGGGGTCCACGGCTGTTTGTGGCGTTCGAACTTGTCCTTCATGCCTGCGTCTCCGGGTCGGTTACGACGGTGAGGACGGCAATCGCATCCTCGCGGTCCTGATATTCAACGCTCTCCCCGGCCTCGGCGCCCATCAGCGCGCGGGCGAGCGGAGCGGAAAAGGCGACAAGCCCAAGCGCCGGATCGGCCTCATCGCCGCCGACGATGGTGATCGTCTTTTCGGCCTTGTTCAGTCGATAGGTCACGCGGCTGCCGACGCCGACGACACCGTCGGTGGGCACCGCCTGCACTTCGGCGGTCGATTGACGCGTATGGAAATAGCGCAGCCGGCGCTGCAATTTCTTGCGCGCCTCTTCCTCGGCCGTGCCTGCAATCTCCGCTTCGAGCCGCAGGACCTCTTCGCCGAGCAGCCGCAGTCCGCGCGGAGTCACCAGATTCGGGCCGACCGTGATGGGCAGCTCAAACTCGGGTTCCTTGTGCTCGTCGTCGCTTTCGCGGCGGAACGCTACGCTCATCGTCTCTCTTTCGTTCGGGGGAGGCGGCCTCCCTGCATGGCGAAGGTGGCGACAAGATGGCGTGAAATTTCCGCGTCGGCGTAACCGCTTCGCGGGCGGCCGCGAAGCTCCCCCCGATGCCATCCTCCGCATCATCCATTTCTTTAAGGGAGAATCCAGATGTCGAATACGTTGAAACTGTCGCTCGCCGCCTCGGCCGTCCTCGCCATGGCCGCAGGCGCCGTCGTTACCCCGGCCGTGGCTGCCGAAGGCAAGACCGAGAAATGCTATGGCATTTCGCTCAAGGGTGGCAACGACTGCGCCGCCGGTCCGGGCACGAGCTGCGCCGGCACCTCGACCACCGACTATCAGGGCAATGCGTGGAAGCACGTCAAGCCCGGCACCTGCGTCAAGATGGGCGGCACGCTGACCGCGCATCAGGGCAATGCCAAGCCGGTTCCGCAAAAGACCCGCTAATATGTCGTCGCTCCGTTCCTCTTCGCTTCCTGCACGCGCCGGCATAGGGCTCAAGCCCCAGCACTATGCCGAGCTTCTGGACGCGGTCGAACGGGGCGATGCGCCCGCCTGGGCCGAAGTGCACCCCCAAAATTACTTCGGCGCGGGCGGGCCACCGCATCGCTGGCTGACCGCGATCGCAGAGCATCTTCCATTGAGTTTTCATTCGGTTGGCTTGTCGCTGGGATCGGCCGCCGGCGTTGACCGCGACGAGTTGGAGGGGCTGGTGAGGCTGTGTGACCGCTATGCGCCCGCGCTGGTGTCCGATCATCTCAGCTGGAGCAACGGGCCGCACGACAAATTTCCCGACCTGCTTCCCATTCCTTACAGCCATGCCGCGCTCGACCATTTTGTCGCGGAGGTCGACCGCGTGCAGGACCGGCTCGCGCGGCCGATCCTGATCGAGAATCCCTCGCGCTATCTCGCCTATGCCGGCGACGACTGGGGCGAGGTCGATTTCCTCCACGAACTTGCGCGGCGCAGCGGCTGCGGCCTGCTGCTCGATATCAACAATGTCGAGGTGTCGGCGTTCAACCTCGGGCTCGACCCCGTATCTTGGCTCGACGCCTTCGACCCGCGTTTCGTCGGCGAAGTCCATGTTGCGGGCCATGCGGTGAAGGACGACGATATGGGCGGCCGGATCGCGATCGACGATCATGGCTCGCCGGTCAGGCCGGGTTGCTGGGGACTGCTCGCACGCTTCCTGGCCCGCGCCGGGCCGACGCCGGTGCTCGTCGAATGGGACAGCGCGGTTCCCGCCTATCCCATATTGCGCGCCGAGGTCGCGATCGCCGACGCGCTACTCGCCGATCCCGTCGATGCTTGAGCAGGATCAGGCGGCAATCGCGGCAACCCTGCTGCACGGCCCCGATCACCTGCCGCCCGCGCTCTTCGCGGGCGACGAAGCTGCGGTGCTGCGCGGGCTGCGCGTCCACGCCAACACGATCTCGTACGCCCGGCTCGTCGCGCTCGAAGACAGTTTTCCACGCACGCGCGACCATCTGGGCGAGGGCGAGTTCAACCGGCTGTCGCGCGCCTTTATCGAGGGCGGTGATGCCGAGGATCGGTCGCTCACCGACATCGGAACCCATTTTGCCGATTGGCTCGCCGACCCGCTCGCCGCCGACCTTGCGCGCATCGAATGGGCGTGGCTCGAAAGCTATCACGCCGCCGACACGCCGGCGCTGACGCTGGCCGATATTGCCGGGCTGGACGAGGCGGCGCTGCTCGCGCTGCCGGTTCGCCGCCACCCGGCGGTCCGCACCATCACGCTGTCGAGCGCCGCTGCGGCGCTGGTCGACCCCGGCTTTGCGCCCGATGTCGCGGCGCTGCTGATTACCCGGCCCGAGGCCGAGTTGCGGATGTTCGCGCTGCACCCCGCCGACGCGGCGATGCTCGGCATGGCGGCAGAAAATTCGCCGCTCGGTAACCTCATCGCTCCCCTTGCCGAACACCACCCAGACGGCGGCGCTGCGATTGCGGCCCTGATCGCCGCAGGGACATTGGAAGAGGTTTGAGGGATGAAAAATATTGCCGGATATTATGACCGCGGCGTCAGGTTGATCGCGGGACGCATTCCCGAAGCGATCGCGCTTCTGCTGCTGCGCGTCGCGCTGGCGGGCGTCTTCTGGCGTTCGGGCCAGACCAAGGTGGCCGAGGGCAGCCTGCTCCGGATCGACCCGTCGCAATATGATCTGTTCGCGTCCGAATTTTCCGGGCTTCCGCTCGATCCTTCGATCGCGGTGCCGCTGACCGTCTTTGCCGAGCATGTCTTTCCGGCGCTGCTGCTCTTCGGCCTCGTGACGCGGCTGTCGGCGGGGGCGCTACTGGTGATGACGCTCGTCATCCAGATTTTCGTTTTCCCCGACGCCTGGTGGCCCGTTCATTCGCTGTGGGCGGCGATGGCGGCGGTGCTGATCGTGCGCGGGGGCGGCCTGTTCTCTATCGACGCGCTTGTTGGTAAGGTGCGGACGCAATGAGCATCGACGAACCCTCGCTCGCACGCCTGATGGCGGCTTCGCAGCGTGGGGATCGTGCGGCCTATCGCGCGTTGCTGAACGACAGCCGCAAATGGCTCACCCGCTATTTCGCCCGGCGCTGCGCTCCGCATCAGATCGACGATCTGGTGCAGGAGACGTTGGTGTCGATGCACCGCAAGCTGTCGACCTGGGACCCGTCGCGCGCCTTTCTGCCCTGGCTCGCCGCGATCGCGCGCTATCGCTGGATCGACATGCTGCGGCGTCAGCGCGACGAGGCCGAACTGGGCGACAATGACGCCGCGGTCGGCGCCGAGGATGAGGCGGTGCATGCGAAACTGAGCATCGATCACCTGCTCGCGCTCTTGCCGCCGGCACAGGCGCAGGCGATCACGCTGGTCAAGATCGAGGGCGCATCGATCGCCGAAGCCTCGCAAATCTCGGGCCAGAGCGAGTCCCTCGTCAAAGTGAATATCCATCGCGGGCTGAAGAAGCTCGCGCAATTGATTGAAAGCGAATGAGATGAACCACACATCGATCGACACCCTGATCGACGGCCTTGCCGATGAACTCGAACCCGTGCGCCCGCGGCGGGTTTCGCGCGGATCGATGTGGGTCGCGGCGGGGTGGATCGGCGGTGCTGTAGCGCTGCTCTGGCTGACAGGCATGCGTCACGACCTTGCCGGCGGTACTATGATGCCGCCGCTGCCATTGCTGTCCTTCTGGCTGATCGTTGCGTTGGGGCTTGCGGCGGCGTGGAGCGCGCTGCGCATGGGACTTCCCGGCGTCGGGCGCGACTATAGCGGTTGGCGCTGGGCCGGGCTCGCGGCACTCGCGCTGCCGCTCACCGCGCTCGTGATCGGCTTTGGCGATACGCATGCGGCGATGGAAGCCGCGCGCCCCGAAAATGGCCTGCGCTGCATGATCGAAGGCGCGCTGTCGGGGCTCGGCGTCGGCGCTGCGCTCTTCTTCTGGCTGAAGGGCGGCGCGCCGACCTCGCCCGAGCGCGCGGGATGGGTGATCGGCCTTGCCGCCGGTGCGGCGGGCGCGGCGATCGTTGCGCTGCATTGCTCGTCGAACGACATGATCCATATCGCGCTTTGGCATGGTGTCGCCGTCGCCCTGTCGGGCGTGGCGGGACGCTTGCTCCTCGCACCCCTGCTCCGCTGGTAAGGCGCGCTGGACAGCCCGCTGCTTTGTGTGTTATGCAAATAATACACGAAGGAGATTTGCGATGCGTAACTGGACGATGGCGATTGTGCCGCTGGCGCTGGCGATGACCGCCTCGGGCTGCAACGGCTCTGTGACGGGCGGCAACGGTCAGGACGGCAAGACGACCGAGCGATCGGCCGATGCCGGTCCAGTAACCACGCAAAGCTTTGCGCTCAAGGATTTCATTGGCGTCGAGCTCGCCGGGCCCGACGATGTGACGATCCGCCAGGGCGATGCCTTTTCGATCAGCGCCAAAGGGCCGAAGAACGAAATCGATGAGCTCGAGATCAAGCTCGATGGCGACACGCTGTTGATCGGACGCAAGCGCGAGGGCTTCAGCTTTGGCAACCGCGATCATGACGGGGTCGAAATTGCGATCACCATGCCCAAACTCGGCAAGTTGAAGCTCACCGGGTCGGGCGAAATCGATGCCGACACGATCGATGGCGATGCGGTCGATGTTGCGGTGACCGGATCGGGCGACCTCAAGGCCGCGAAACTAACCGCCAAGAGCGCGGACATCGCGGTGTCGGGTTCGGGCGATATCGAAATCGGCGGCGGCACCATCTCCACGGGCGATTACAGCGTCACCGGATCGGGCAATATCGATGCCGACGCGCTGGTTGCGCAGAACATCGATGTTTCGATCACCGGTTCGGGCGACGTCGCCGCGAACGCCACCGGCAAGGTCGATGTCAACATTCTGGGATCGGGCGACGTCGAAGTGATCGGCGGCGCGACCTGTTCGACCAGCCAGATGGGATCGGGCAGCACGACCTGCAAATAAGGCGGGGCTATGGTGCCGCTGAAGCGAAGCGGCTAAGGCGGCACCATGACCAGACCCATGCGCTGGGCCGCGCTCGCGGCCACCGCCCCGCTTTTCGCCGCCCCGCTTTTCATCGCTCCGGCGGGCGCTGCTGAAAAGCGCTATGGCCTCACCAGTTTCGAAGCCGTCGAAGTCAGTGCCGATGTGACGGTCGAGATCGTGACGCGCGCGCCGGTTAGTGCGGTGGCGACCGGGCCGCAGGACGCACTCGATCGTCTCGACGTTGAGGCGCGCGACGGCAAACTGGTGATCAGCGAGCGCCAGTTCGCGGGCGACGAAAAACGCCGTGCGCCGCGCGGGCCGGTGATCGTGCGCGTCAACGCCGCCAACCTGCGCTCGGCGACGCTCGCGGGCGCGGGTTCTCTTCAGGTTGACAAGCTCAAGGGCCAGCGGGTGAGTGTCGGCCTGCGCGGCCCCGGCCGGCTGACCGTGGGTCAGATCGGCACTGACCGGCTGCAGGTTGCGATGGTCGGCAACGGGTCGATGCGGCTTGGCGGTGCGGCCAAACAGGCGCAGATGACGCTGTCTGGCGCAGGTGCTGTCGACGCCGGCGCGCTCGCGGTCGATGAGTTGATCAGCGACAGCGAAGGCGCGGGCGACCACATCCTGAACGCGGTCAAGAGCGCGGCGATCACGGCACGCGGGATCGGCAAGACGATCGTGCTGGGCCGACCGACGTGCAATGTGCGCAACGTCGGCAGCGGATCAGTAACCTGCGGGCGGGCCAAGAAATAGGCTAGTGCGCGGCGGCGCTACCGAGCCCGTCGATCTTCTTCGATTGCTTCGCGATCAGCCCGGGGAACCAGCGCGCCAGCCGCGCCAGCCGCTTCGCCATCTTGCCCACCGTCGTGTGAACCTGCGCGCCATGCACCGCGGCCCATGCCGCCTCGGCGACCCGCTCGACAGGAACGATCTCGAACCCGCTCGCCGACAGGCGATCGCGCGCGGGTTCGTTGCTGTCGGCGCTGACCTGATCGAGCAACGGCGTGTCGATGAAGCCCGGCATCAGCGAGCGCACCTTGATGTCATGCTTTGAGAACTCGATTTCGAGCGCTTCGGTCAGGCCGCGCACAGCAAATTTGGTCGCCGAATAGACCGCGAGCCCCGCGACGCCATAAAACCCCGATGCCGATCCGGTGTTGAGAATCGCCGACCCCGGGGTCGCCTTGAGCAGCGGCAGCGCCATATAGATGCCGTTGACGACACCACCGAAATTGATCGCGATCAACCGGTCGGCTTCCTCGGGCGCCATTTCCATATATTGGCCGCCCGATCCGATGCCGGCGTTGTTGAACAACACGTCGAGCCGCCCGCCGCTCGCCGTGGCGAAGGAGTCGAGCGCCGCCTGCCACTGGTCTCGGTCGCGCACGTCCATGATATGGCGCGACGAGGCGCCTTCGGGGAGCAGCGCCGCGGTTTCGTCGATCCCTTGCGCGTTGACGTCGGCGATCCCGACGAACCAGCCCTGTCCGGCGAAGTGGCGCGCCACCGCGCGGCCGATGCCCGAACCGCCGCCGGTAATGAAAATCGCTTTCCGTGCCATCGACCCCTCCTTACATCATTGTCAGTGCGACAAGATGCGAAGTTGACGTTTCCGTCAAGCGGCAATCGCGGCTTGGAAGGCGAAGCATCGCTGGCTATGAGGGCGCCGATGACCCGCGGCTTGCGCCTGATCCTTTTCTGCCTGGCGCTTCTCTGCACAGGGTTCGTCGCCCCGGCGCGGGCGGAGGTGGTCGTCAGCTTCTACAGCCATGATTTCGGCGACCGTTTCCCGCACACCTTCATCGTGCTCAAGGGCAAGATCGACGCGACGGGCGAGGCGGTCGATGCCAATTACGGCTTCACCGCGGTGACGGTCAGTCCCGCGATCCTGTGGGGATCGGTGAAGGGCAAGGTCGAATCCTCGAAGGCGGACTATATCGAAAAGAGCGACCGCCAGTTCGACGTGACAGTCGACGATGCGACCTATACGCGGCTGATGGCAAAGGTTGCCGAATGGCGCGACCGCGAACAGCCGAGCTACAGTCTGAACAAACGCAATTGCGTGCATTTCGTCATGGAGCTTGCCGAAATCGTTGGGCTGAAGGTCAACCGCGAGAGCAAATTGTTCAAAAAGCCCAAGAGCTTCCTGATCGAGGTCAAGGGGCTCAACCCCGAACTCGGCTGAGCCGGACCCCCTAGACGCCGCGCCGCTTTCACCCTATGTTCAGGCTCCGGGGTGTAATAATCCGCGCCTTGGAACCTAAAGAGGGGCGATTCTTGCGGTTACTTTTGACCCTTTTGGCATTGCTGACCGGCCTGGCGACCGCCGACCGGGCCGTTGCCGCGCCTGCCGTTCCGGCGGCGATGGGGTCGCTCGTCCTGCTCGCCGAAACGGCGGGCAAGGCCGAGGCCACCGACAGCGAACGCCGCCCCACCACGACGGCGCCGACGCGGCGTACGACGAATTCGGGTGGCGGCAAGCCGCGTAAGGCGGCGCCTCCGCATCTTCCCGGCCTGCTCACCGGCAGCGACCGCGCGCTCGAATAGAGCGCCGGCCTAGCGTCCCTTTCGCGGGCGCCGCCCCCACGCGCGTGGGGCCTATTCTTATACCTCGCGGCCGCCGTGCCGCCCTTATCATATCAAAATTCCAAGGAAATCTGCCATGTTTGCTGGCCTCGCTAAAAGCCTGTTCGGTTCGTCGAACGAACGTTACGTCAATTCGATCCGCAAGATCGTCGACAAGGTCAACGCCTTCGAACCCCAGCTTGAAGCGCTCGACGATGAGGGTCTTCGCGCCCAGACCCAGAAGTTCCGCGACCGGCTCGACGCCGGCGAAACGCTCGACGATATCCTGCCCGAAGCCTTTGCGACGGTGCGCGAGGCGTCGAAGCGCACGCTCGGGATGCGCCATTTCGATGTGCAGATGGTTGGCGGTGTCGTCCTCCACCGCGGCGAGATCGCGGAAATGGCGACGGGCGAAGGCAAGACGCTGATGGCGACGCTGCCCGTTTATCTGAACGCGCTCGAAGGCAAGGGCGTGCATGTCGTCACGGTCAACGACTATCTTGCGACGCGCGACGCCGAATGGATGGGCACGGTTTACAGCTTCCTCGGCCTCACCACCGGCATCATCGTCCCGAACCTCAACGAGACGCAGCGCCGCGAAGCCTATAACGCCGACATCACCTATGCGACGAACAACGAGCTGGGTTTTGATTATCTGCGCGACAATATGAAGTTCGACCGCCAGCAGATGGTCCACCGCGAATTCAACTACGGCATCGTCGACGAGGTCGATTCGATCCTGATCGACGAAGCGCGCACCCCGCTGATCATCTCGGGTCCGACCGACGACAAGTCCGAACTCTATATCCGCGTCAACGAGGTCGTCCTCAACCTGACCGAGGATGATTACGAGAAGGACGAGAAGTCCAAGTCGATCAACCTCACCGAAGACGGCACCGAGCATGTTGAGCGCCTGCTCGAAGATGCCGGGCTGCTTCAGGGGTCCAACCTCTACGACATCGAGAACACCCAGGTCGTCCATCACGTCAATCAGGCGCTGAAGGCGATCCAGATGTTCCGGATCGACACCGACTATATCGTCAAGGACGGCAAGGTCGTGATCATCGACGAATTCACCGGCCGCATGATGGACGGGCGTCGCTGGTCCGACGGCCTGCACCAAGCGGTCGAGGCGAAGGAGGGCGTCAATATCGAGCCCGAGAACCAGACGCTGGCGTCGATCACCTTCCAGAATTACTTCCGCATGTATCCCAAGCTTTCGGGCATGACCGGCACCGCGGCGACCGAGGCGGCCGAATTCTTCGACATCTACAAGATGAACGTCGTCAACATCCCGACCAACCGCCCAATCGCGCGCGAGGATGACGAGGATGAATTCTACAAGAATATCACCGACAAGTTCGGCGCGATCGCCAAGACGATCCGCGAGGCGCAGCAGCGCGGCCAGCCGGTGCTCGTCGGCACCGTGTCGATCGAAAAGTCGGAGCTGCTCTCCTCCTTCCTCGAAAAGGAAAATGTCGCACACAGCGTGCTCAACGCGCGCTTCCATGAAAGCGAGGCGCATATCGTCGCGCAGGCGGGTCGCACCGGCGCGGTCACCATCGCGACCAACATGGCGGGCCGCGGTACCGACATTAAACTCGGCGGCAACGAGGAGTTCCGGATCGAAGACGAGCTGAAGGATTTGCCCGCCGGCCCTGAACGCGATGCCGCCGCGGCGCGGATCAGCGCCGAAGTGGCGGCCGAACGCGAAGCGGTGAAGGCCGCGGGCGGACTGTTCGTGCTCGCCACCGAGCGCCACGAAAGCCGCCGCATCGACAACCAGCTCCGCGGCCGTTCGGGGCGTCAGGGCGACCCGGGCCTGTCGAAATTCTACCTCTGCCTCGACGACGACCTGCTGCGCATCTTTGGTCCCGACACGCTCTTTTCCAAGATGATGAACAAGAATCTGGAGGATGGCGAGGCGATCGGGTCGAAGTGGCTGTCGAAGGCGATCGAGACCGCGCAGAAGAAGGTCGAGGCGCGCAACTACGACATCCGCAAACAGGTCGTCGAGTATGACAACGTTATGAACGACCAGCGCAAGGTCATCTATGAACAGCGCGGCGAGATCATCGACAGCGAGACTGTCGATGAGGTGATGATGGCGATGCGCGCCGAAACGGTGAACGCGATCGTGGCCGATGCCTGCCCGCCGGGGAGCTATCCCGAACAGTGGAATATCGAGCAAATGAAGGAGCGCGTCGCCAACGTGCTCGACCTCAGCCCGCCGATCGACGACTGGATGCAGGAAGATGCGGTCGATCCCGAGATGTTCGAGGAACGCATCCAGGAAATGGCCGACGCGGTTGCCGCCGAGAAAGCGGCGCAGGTCGATCAGGACACCTGGCGCAGGATCGAAAAATCGGTTTTGCTGCAGACGCTTGACCATCATTGGAAAGAGCATCTTTCGACCCTCGACGCGCTGCGTCAGGTCGTGTTCCTGCGCGCATATGCGCAAAAGCAGCCGATCAACGAATATAAGCAGGAGGCCTTTGCGCTGTTCGAACGCATGCTGTCGAACATTCGCGAAGATATCACGCGCACCATCGCACGGCTGGAACTGCGTATGGACGAGCCCGAGCCGATGCCGCTGCCCGACCTGCCCGATTTCCTGACGACGCACCTCGATCCGTTCACCGGCGAGGACAATAGCGGCGACATCGACGCCGGCGAACTGGGCGTCATCGCCAATACGTTGCCGCCGATGCAGTCGCCGCGTCCGGACCTGCCCGAGGGCGAGAATCCCTATGCGGCGCTGGAAATCAGCCGAAACGCGCCATGCCCCTGCGGCTCGGGGCGCAA